>NZ_JBMNDO010000037.1:0-63307 GCF_052542855.1 Streptomyces sp. SAS_281 | reverse complement strand
GTGGGGTGCCGATGGGGATGGCGGTGTGCGGGGCGTCGGTGGGCTCGATGGTGTGGGTGGTGGCGTAGATCATCGCCTCCGCCGGCCCGTACCCGTTGACCACCTCGATACCCGGCCGGATGGTCTGCAGCCTGTGCACGTGTGTCGGGGACGCCGCCTCGCCCACCGTGTACGCGGTCGTGACCGAGTCGAAGGTTTCAGGGTGTTCGTCGGTGAGGTAGTTGAAGAGGCTGGCCGACAGCAGCAGGGTCGTGACGTGGTGCTTGGTGGCCAGTTCCGCGATGAGCGCCGGCTCCGGTTTCTGCCCGGGTTGCAGGACGACCCGTGCGCCGTGGAGCAGTGGCCCCCAGAATTCGAGGCTGAAGGCGTCCCAGGAGATGGGGGAGGACTGGAGGTATATCTCCTCCGGGCTCGTGGGGAGATAGGTCTGCCCGACCAGGGTGGAGACGAGGTTGCGGTGCGAGGAGACGATGCCCTTGGGCCGTCCTGTGGAGCCGGAGGTGAACATCACGCACGCGAGGTCGTCACCCCGGATCGGGACACCCAGGTTGGTCGCGTTGTGGCCGGTCACGTCGTCCGGGCCCTCCACACACGTCATCCACGCGCCCTGAAGGCGGTCCGCGAGTCCTGCCCGTGTGACCAGGTGGCTGATCGCGGCCTCGTCCGCCGCCGACCGCAGCCGCTCGTCCGGGAAGTCGGGGTCGAGCAGTACGTGTCCGGCGCCGGTCTTGAGTACGGCGATGAGGGCGGTGGCGAAGGTGGCGTCGCGTTCCAGGAGGATGCCGGCGAGGTCGCCCCGGCCGAGACCGCGCCCGCGCAGCTCGCGCGCCCAGCGGTTGGCGGCCGCGTTCAACTCCGCGTACGTGATCCGCTCGTCGCCGTCGATCAGCGCGACCGCGTTCGGGACCCGTGCCACCTGCTCCTCGAAGCGCTGCACGAGTGACACGTCGTCCCGGCCGGACACCTCTCCGGCCCACGCTCCGAGCAGCAACTCCCGCTCACCAGCCGACAGCACGTCCAACTCCGCGACGCTCCGAGCGCCCGGTTCCACAGCCTCCGCGTCCGTCTTCGTGGCAGCGGTCAGGAAGGCGACGAACCGGTCCTGGTGGGCCGCGACGGCCTCGGGATCGACGCCTTCCACCGGTGTGTCGAAGTCGATCCGGAGACCGTCCGCCGCGCCCAGGTCGTACACGGCGACACTGAGGTCGTCCACCGGGCCGTTGCTCACGTTGTGGTTGACCGTGGGGTTGCCGCACACCGTGAGGTCCGCGTTGAACCCCATGATGTTGAGCGCAGGACCCGTCAGTCGCCGCCCCCCGGTGAGCGCGCCGGCGTCCCGTCGCAAGTCCTCGTACCGGGTCAGCTGGTGGCGCAGACCGTGCTTGACCTCGGCGGACACCGCCCGCACCAGGGCGCCCAGCGTCTCGCCGGCGTCCACCCGGAGCCGTAGCGGCACGACGTTGGACGCCATGCCCGGGGTGCTGCGCGCGGTCTTCGTGGTGCGGCCCGCCACCGGCAGCGCCAGCATCAGCTCGTCCTGCGCGGTGACCCGGTGCAGGTACACCGTGAACAGCGCGACCACCAGGACGGGCCAGGAGACCCGCTCGGCCCGTGCGACGGTGCGCAACCGGTCCGCCTCCGCCGCCGGCACCAGTACCGTGCGCCGGGCGAAGGGCAGCGCATCCCTGGACGGGGTCGCCCGGCCCGTGCCCCGGACGAGACCGGGCGCCGCATCCGGCGCACCGCTCAAGTGCTCGCGCCACGCGACCCGTTCGGCGTCGGCCGCGTCGGAGGACCGGAAGGCGGCGTCCTCCGCGTGCAGGTCGGCCAGCCGGCCGAACGGCGATTCGCCCCACGGCTCACCGTCGACCGCCCGCTCGTACAGCTCGACCAGCCGGTGCAGCAGCATCGACACGCTCGCGCCGTCCACGAGCAGGTGGTGGAAGGTGTACATGTAGAAGGAGCGGTCCTCGGCGAGCTTGATCAGCGCGCAACGGACCGGGGACTCCCGGGTCAGATCGAAGGGCGCCCCGACCGCCGCGTCCACCAGCCCCCAGGCCGCGCTCTCCGGGTCGGCCTCGCCGCTCACATCGGTGTACGCGAGCGTCCGGTCGCCCGGGTCGGCGTCGATCAGCTGCCACACCTGCTCGCCGTCGTCCTCGAAGCAGCGGGTGCGCATGACGTCCGCCTCCTCCACGAGGCGGCGCCAGGCGGCAGCCATCAACGCCGGGTCGACCGGGCCCAGGATGTCCCGGCACTCGGCGACGTTGTACTTCAGACCGGTGGAGTCCAGGGTGTGCGCCGTCCAGATGTCACGCTGGGCCTCCGAGAGCGGCAACCGGAAGGCGGCCGGAGCGGGTGCGACGGTGGCGTCGGACGGCATGAGGTCTCCTGTGGGTCGCGGCGGGAGGGGCGGGGCAGTGCCATACAACCGCCGGGGCCGGATGCCGAGCGGCAGTTGTTCCGGCGGTAGGGCCAGCAGTTCGGCGGTGCGGCGGCAGTCGAACGGCAGGCGAGCCCCCCCCCGCACACCGCACCGCACCGGAGCACCGGGCAACACCCGCACACCGCACCGCACCGGAGCACCGCGCAGCACCCGCGCACCGCGCAGCACCCGCCGCCCGCACCGGCCCGCCGCGTGCGGCAGCCGTCACACCGCAGCCGTCGCCCCCGCTGCCGCCCGCACCACGCACAGCACCCGGAACGCCGAGCGCCCCCCGTCCGCGCTGGTCCGGATCATGCCGCCGACCAGCAGTTCGCGGATCAGCCGGCCGCACTCCGGCAACGGGCGGCCGGTGAGCCGCACGACGTCCTGGAGCAGGAACTCCCCGTCGCCCACCTCGCCCAACTCACCGATGAGCGACCGGTACGGGGCGGGCAGCATGGCGAGGGCGCGGCTCACCCGTACCTGGAGGCGGGAGCCGTCCGGGCCGCCGGCCAGGTGGTCGAGGAGCGGGGCCGGGTCGGAGTCCACGATGTTCCGCAGGGTGGACAGGTCGCACACGGTGAGCCAGGAAGCGGCGGCACCGAGCGCCGCGGGGTGGCCGTCGAGGCGGTGGCAGATCCAGGCCACGTCCGCGCGTGCCTGCTCATCGGGCACGATGTCCGGCCGGACGCGGCGGAGCTGGCTGAGGAAGAACCGTACGGCGGGCGCGTCCGGGTGCCCGGCCGCCGGGTCCGGCGCCTCCAACGGGGAGAGCAGGAACAGGCGTTCACCGGGTACGTTCCAGGGCCGGTCACCGGTGATCAGCAGCCGCAGACCCGGGAACGTGCGCAGGAGCCTGCGCAGGCGGCCGAAGTCCAGGCCGGCGGTGTCGACACCGTCGAGGACGAGCACGGCGGCGCCGCGTACGGAAGGGCTCCCGTCGTCATCGAGGGCGGCCGGCGCGTCCGCCAGTTCGGGCAGCACATCCTCGGGCACACCGCCGCCCCGCAGGAACCGGGCGCAGTCGTCGGCGAGCCGGGGCAACGGGTCTTCGTCGGCGCGCAGGCAGTCGGCCGCGGCGCCGTCACCGTCGTGCCACAGCACCGGCAGCCCGGCGTCGTGCAGTCGGGCAGCCGCTTCCAGGGCGAGCCGGGTCTTGCCCACACCGCTCAACCCGACGACCGTCACAAGTCGTTCGGTGCCGGACCGCAGCTCCTCCACGAGGACACCGGTCTCCGCGTCGCGCCCGACCAGCGGGTACAGCGGCACGGGCGGTGCGGCCCGCTCCATGGACAGGCGCCGGGTGCCACCGTCCGCCCGGGACCCGCGCCGGGCCGAAGCCTCCAGCGCGGCACGGGCCCGGGGGCCGAGTCTGAGCGCGTCGGCGATGAGCCGCACCGTATCCGTCCTGGGCCGCTGGGCCTTCCCCTTCTCCAGGTCCCGGATGGCCCGCACGCTGATGGTGGACAGGTCCGCCAACTCCCTCTGGGTCAGGCCGATACGGAGCCGGTGTCCGCGTATCAGGGAACCGAGCGGGGCGGTGGTGGCCGGGGTGGCCTGCGGGGGGTGGCTGAGCGTCATGGAAGGACTCCTGCTCGTCGGGGAATGAGCGCCCGGGAAGCGGCTGGGGGCCGGGGCGCCGGAGGGACGGCTGTCGTGCCTTGCTGCTGCCGGAATCCTCCGCACGCGCCCTATCCGGGAGGCATCGCGCGGCCAACGCCGTCAGGGGCCGCCCCGGCCCTCCGGGATAGCCGGCCGGGCTGCCGCGCGGCCGGGCGATAGGGGGCGCCGGACCGTGATAGCGGGGGGATAGGGGCGGGGGCGGTGCCGTGAATCCGCCCGTTCCTAATTTGGTGTCCAGAAGGAAACGGAACACCGACGAAGGGACAGTCCGATGAACAAGAACACCACCGCCCGCAACGCTCTCCGCGCCGCCTTCGCCACCGTCGCGGTCGTGATCGTCACCGGCATCGGCATCCAGGCCGGCTGGGCCGACGACACGTCCGGCACCGGCACCCAGCCGACCGGCACCAGCAGCACTCCCACCCCGGGCGCCACCGGCTCCACCGACAACAACCCCTGGGACTGACCCCGCCGGGCCCCCCTGCGCCCCGCCCGCTGCCCGCGAGGCCCAGCCGGCGCCGATCAGTCGCCCGCAGGACTCAGCTCGCGCCCAACAGCCGCCGTGACTCCGCCAGTTCACGCTTCATGCCCCGGCTGGTGAAGACCTCCACCGCGGGGGCCAGCAGCTCCCGGGAACGCCCCGGCTCCTCCTCGCCCAGCAGCCGCGCCAGATCCAGGCGGGCCAGAGCGCCACCGCCGAAATCCATGATGTGCTCCCGGGCCGCGACGGCCCGGTCGAAGAAGTACCTTGCCCGGTCGGGCCGCCCCATCAGCACGAACGCCTGACCGAGGTCCCGCAGCAGATGCCCCTCGCCGATCACGTCACCGGAATCCCGGCACAGCTCCAGGACCTCCGTGAACGTCAGCACCGCGAGGTCCAGCTCACTCCGCTCCAGCAGTAGTTGGCCCACCCGGCGCAGGGTCCGCGCCCTGCCGCCCAGGTAGCCGACCCCGTCGTATATCTCCAGGGCCTCGTCCAACTGCGCCTGTGCCGCGTCCGTCTCGCCCCGGCGCATCCGGATGTGGGCGCTCTGCGTCAGCACGATCGCCCGGCCCACCACGTCACCGGCCCGGTCGAAATCGGCCAGGGACCGCTCGTAGAGCCCGAGAGCGGTGTCGTCCTCACCGTTCGTCCGCGCGATCAGCGCCATGTCGCGGCGGCACAGCGCCTCGCCCTGCGGTTCGTCCAGCGCCTGGAAGACGTCGAGCGCCGAACTCAGCGCCTGGCGTGCCATGTCGAACTCGTTGCGGCTCAAGTACAGCGAACCCAGCGAGGCCCGAACGGCGGCGGTACCCCGCAGATTGCCGGCCTTGCGCACGGCGGCCAGCGCCCGTACGTGGGTCTGCTCCCACAAGTCGTAGTGGCCCCGCACCTCGAACAGCGTCACCAGGGTCGTCGCCAGATTCCAGCTGACGTCGTGCAGGCCCTCGTCGGCTGCGTGCTCCACCATCCCGCACAGGGCTCCCTGCTCCGCGTCGAACCAGGCCAGCGGATCCGCGAGCAGGTCGCTCGTGCACGACGGGGGAGGCGCCCAGCGCGGGGCGTCGCCGTGCAGCACGGTGAAGTCACCGCCGTACACCTTGCGGTGGGCTTCCTGCGCCAGATACATCCAGCCGCCCGCCATCCGGACGAGAGCGTCCCGGCGCAGCTCCGGCGCGTCCTGCGCGGCCAGCTGCTCGCGCGCGTAGACGCGGATGATCTCGTGGAACTGGTACCGGTAGCCGCCGGTCCGCTCCACCCCGACCACATCCAGCATCTGCATGTCGACCAGCGGTTCCAGCAGGTCCGACGGCACGGGGCGGTCGTCCTCCAGCAGCGCGCCCGCCAGCCAGCCCGGCAGCGTCGGAGTACGGGCCATGGAGAGCAGCCGCAGCAGACCCCGGTCCTCGGGCGCCAGACCGTTGTACGTCAGCGACAG
Source organism: Streptomyces sp. SAS_281 (assembly GCF_052542855.1). Taxonomy (NCBI): domain Bacteria; kingdom Bacillati; phylum Actinomycetota; class Actinomycetes; order Kitasatosporales; family Streptomycetaceae; genus Streptomyces; species Streptomyces sp. SAS_281. The sequence goes on along the minus strand of NZ_JBMNDO010000037.1, from coordinate 57,340 downwards.
GCTGGCGCGCATCGTCATCTCGCCGTGAGCCAGCTCGTCCAGCCGGTGCCGCTCGTTGGCCAGGCGGTGCACCATCGACGCGAGCGTCCAGTGCGGGCGGGCGGCGAGCCGGGCGGCGACGATCCGGAGCGCCAACGGCAGCCGGCCCACCGTACGCACCAGAGCCTCGGCCGACGCGGTCTCGCCCTCGACCCGCTCCTCCCCGATGATCCGGGACAGCAGCTTCAGCGCCCGCTCCTCGTCCAGGACGTCCAGCTCCACCCGGTGCGCGCCCGGCAGGGCGGTCAGCCGGGCCCGGCTGGTGACCAGGACCGCGCAGTCCGGGCTCCCCGGCAGCAGCGGCTGCACCTGGCTCTCCGAGGCGGCGTCGTCCAGGACCACCAGGAGGCGGCGGGACGCGAGCCGGGTGCGGTACATCTCCGCCCGCTCGTCCAGCGCGTCAGGGATCAGCTGGCCCGGGATGCCCAGCGCCCGCAGGAAGCGGCCCAGCACCTCCGCGGTGGTGGCCGGGGTGCCGGTGCCGCGCAGATCGCAGTACAACTGGCCGTCCGGGAACCCGGTCTCCGCGAGCCGGTGTGCGAGATGCACGGCGAGCGTCGACTTGCCGGTGCCCGGCTTCCCGGTGATCACGGCCAGACCGACCGCCTTGCGCTCCCGGCCCCCGGTCAGCGCCTTCTCCAGCGCGGCGAGCTGCGCCTCGTCGGCCACGAAGTCCGGGGTCGCGGCGGGCAGCTGCTGCGGCCGGACGTCGTGCGGCTGCGGTTCGGCGGGGGCGGCGGGGGAGTCCTGGCCGGCTCGGGGTGCCGGGCGCGCGTCCGGGGCGCCGGAGGGGTTGCCGGGCCCGGTACGGCCTGGGCCGGTACGAGCGGTGGCGTCGCTGATGGCGTCGGTGCCGGGCACGGCGCGCCCGCTGCCGTCGGACGGCTGACGGGGTGCGGCGGTCTCGGCGGGACCCGCGCCCGACGCGGCCCCGTCGCCCCTCGACCGGGGTGTCTGCACCCTTGCCGGCGGAGGCAGTTCACCGGCGAGGATCGCCGCCTCCAGCCGGCGCAGCTCCCGGCCCGGTTCGAGCCCCAGCTCCTGGTCGAGGATCCGGCGCCCGTCCCGGAACGCCTCCAGCGCCTCCGCCTGCCGGCCGGACCAGTAGAGGGCGCACATCAGCTGGCCCCGCAGCCGTTCCCGCAACGGGTTCTCGTGCGTGAGGAGTTGCAGCTCACCGACCAGCCGGTCGTGCCGGCCGAGCTCCAGCTCCAACTGCATCCGCAGTTCGACGGCGCTCAGCCGCTCCTCGTCGAGCCGACGCGCCTTGTTGGCGAGCGGGGTGCTGTCCAAACCGGTCAGGGAGTGCCCCTGCCACAGCGCCACCGCGGACTTCAGGAGCGCCACCGCCTTCTCGGACTCACCCTCGTCGCGCTGTCGCCTGGCCATCGCGACCAGTCCGGTGAAGAGCAGTGAATCCACGTCCCCGGTGTCCACGTGCAGGACGTATCCCGGCGGGCGGGTCGATATCGACACCGTGCTGTCCGCGCCCGCCAGGAGCTTCCGCAGCCGGGACACGCATATCTGCACCTGGGTGCGCGCGGTCTCCGGCGGGTTGTCCTCCCAGATGAGGTCCACCAGATAGTTCGTGCTGACCACCCGGTTTGCTTCGAGCAGTAAGGCGGCGAGGATGACCTCCTGCCGCCCGGGCGGCACCCGCAGCGGACCGTCCTTGCCGCGCACCTGGAGCGGCCCCAGCAACTGGAAGGGTGGTCTCGCCGTGCCGGGGGCATCCTGGACCGTGTGCGTCGTACCCTCGGCCACCGAGACCCCCAGCTCGTGCGCGTTGATACTCCGGGACCAACGTCCCCACAGTTTTCACAATCCTCACGCATATGTCCATCCTGCGTGCCCAGCGTGACCGGTCAGCGAATAGCGGCGCGATAGGCGGGGGTTGGCGCGGCCCGGAAGAGTGCCGGGCGAAGGAGAAAGGAGGCGTCCACATGCACACCGACGCCTGGACGAGCAGCGCCCCGTACACCGGGGGCGACCTGGTCACCGCCGCGGGGACCGACCACGTCCGTCTCGTCTACGAATACCTCGACGCCGGCGACCTCGACGCGTGCGCCTCCCTGCTGCACGACGACGTCACCCTGGACCTGCCCGGCGCCCCTACGGCCCACGGCCGGACCGCGTTCCTGCACGCCCACCGCCACCACCTCGGGGCCCCGGCCCGCCACGAGATCGACCACGTCGTCGCGCACGCCCGGAACGTGGTGGCCGCAGGGCGCCGCTTCGGCCCGGGCGCCGACGACCCGTGTGTGCGCTTCGTGGACTTCTTCCGCATCGCCGAGGACGGCATGGTGGAGTCCTGCGTCCGCTACTACCACGCGCTGCCCCGACCGGCTCCCTCCGCCGAGCGCAGGGCGTCGGCGCGGTAGTCGCGCGGTGCCATCCCGTACGCCGCGCGGAAGGCCCGGCTGAACACGGTCGCGTCGGTGAAGCCCCACCGGGCGGCGACGGCCTGGATGGGCTGCCGGCGCAGCTCGGGGCGGGCCAGGTCCGTGCGGCAGCCGTCGAGCCGGCGGCGGCGGATCATCGCGGCAACGCTCTCGGGCTGGTCACGGAAGAGGGCGTGCAGGCTGCGCAGCGACAGGTGGTGGCGGGCGGCGATGAGAGCGGGCGACAGTCCGGGGTCCCCGATGTGACGGTCGACGAAGGCGCTGACCCGCCGCAGCAGGACGTGCGCCCGCAGCTCGGCGGGCGCCTCCACGGGGAAGGAGCCGATCCGGTCGGCCAGGCAGGACGCGGCCATGTCCACCGCCATCTCGCCGAGCACACCGAGCTGCTGGGGTGTGCAGCCGGCCCCCGTGGCGGCGAGGTTCGTCAGGAAGCCGGCCAGGATCGCGCCCATCCCCGCGTCGCCCGGGACACTCCGCGCGAGGACCCGGTCCACCCGCTGCGACGGCAACGGCATCCGGGCCTTCGGTATCTGGAGGACGAGCACCTCGACCTCGCGCCCGTCCGTCCCCGACCCCGACTCGTACGGACGCGAGGTGTCCCACAACGCCATGCCGCCGACGCCCAGTTCGGCCTCGCCGCCCTGCTGAGCGAACCAGGCCGAACCACGGGTCACCAGCGCCAGCTGGTACTGCTCCGGATCGCCTCTCCGGATCAGCGCCGGGGTCCTGCGCGACCGCAGCGGCCCGTAGCTGAACCGCGCCAGCTGTACGGTGCCGAGACTGAGCATCCCGCCCCGCGCGTCGAAGCCGACCGGGTCCGCGGCGCGGAACTCCGTGGGCAGCAGGACGTCGGACACCACCTGCTCGAACCATTCGAACCGGTTGTCCGGCGCCATCTCGGCCGCCGCCATCTCCTGCCACACCGTCGGACACACCCCCGTCACGCCTGCTCGGCCGCCGGAGGACGTCGGTCTCCGGCCGGGTGCAGTCTGCTGGACCGGCCGAGATCGCGACAAGCGGCGCCACGGCCGACCGCAGGTCAGGAAGCGGTGGTTCCGGCCGGTCCCTCCGGGGAGCGCAGCACCAGCAGGGTGATCTCACTGGGCGCGAAGACGCGGAACGGCGGGCCCCAGAATCCGGTGCCCCGGCTGGTGTACAGCTGCGTGCGGTCGCCGTGGCTGCTCAGCCCTGCGACGGCCGGCTGGTCGAGGCGGACCAGGTAGTGGAAGGGCCAGATCTGCCCGCCGTGGGTGTGGCCCGACAGCTGGAGGTCGACGCCGCCCTCGGCGGCCCGGTCGATGAACTTCGGCTGGTGGGCCAGGAGCAGGACCGGCAGATCAGGATCGGCGCCGTCCAGTGCCCCGGCGAGGTGCGCGCGGTGACCGGCCAGGCCCGAGGACTCGGCGGTGACGTCGTCCACACCGGCGACCACGAGGGTGTCGCCGCCGCGTTCGAGCAGCACATGGCGGTTGCGCAGCGGCTGCCAGCCCAGCTCGTCCATCAGGTCCACCCAGCCCTGGGCTTCGCTGTAGTACTCGTGGTTCCCGGTGACGTAGACGCGGGCGTGGGCGGCGCGCACCGTGCCGAGCGGCGCGGCCTGGGCGCGGCGGCGGTCGGCGGTGCCGTCCGCGATGTCACCGGTGTGGCAGACCAGGTCCGCCTCCAGCGCGTCGACCTCCGCGCACACCCGCTCCGACCAGCGGACCCGGTCCAGCGGCCCGTAGTGCGTGTCGGTGATGAGGACGACCCGCGTGCCGTCCAGGCCGGGCCCGAGGCGCGGCAGCCGCACCTCGACCCGGCGCACCCTCGGCACCCGGCGCGCCTCGGCGTAACCCCAGCCGAGCAGGAGGGCGGCGGCCGCGAGCACCGACCAGGTGACGATCCTGGCCCGGTCCTGCCCGTCGCCGGCCCCGGCCGCGGTCAGGGCGAGCCGCAGCAGGACGCCGAGCAGCACGGACCAGGTGAACAGCACCCAGATGGATCCGAGCAGGCTGTCCCCGGTGATCGCCGCCCGGTCCTGCTGCCGTCTGCCGTGCCCCCGCACCATCGCGACCGGCATGGTGACGAGGCCGAGTCCGAAGAGACAGGTGCCGCCCGCGGTGACGGGCAGCGGCCAGTGCTGCCCGGCGTACAGCAGCACCCAGCACGGCACGGCCCACAGCAGGACCGGGGCGATCAGGGGGAGGTAACGCATCAGGCGCCGCACCCGGTTCGGCGGCACCGCTGCCGCCTCACCGTCCGCGGACCGGGCCTCGCTGGTGTCGGTCACGTTTCCCCTCCTCGGGCGGCCGGAATGCCGCCGGGCACTGTACCCGGTCGCCCCTGAGGGCCCGGATACGGCCACCACCGCCCGGCGGCCGGACGGTCAGACGGCCCCGGCGGCGATCCAGGCGTCCAGCTGTTCGCGGGTGGTCGCGGGGTCCGCGATCAGCCCGGCGAGTGCGTCGTCGGCGTGATGGCGGGTCGAGACCGCCGGGCAGCGCCGGCACGCCTCGACACCGCTCTGCGTCCACCACTGGCACTTCGTCCGCAGATGGCAGCGCGGTACGGCCGCCTCGACCGCTCTCGGCGCGGCGGCGACCACCCGCTCCACGAGGGCGCAGTCGTCGCCCCGCCGGTTGGCGCAGCCGCTGACGCAGTGCGAGGCGAACCGCAGGATGCGCCGGGGATCGATGCCCTCGGGCACGTCGCCCAGCACCTGGGAGGCGGGCACCGGGTCGGCCAGATAGGCGACCCGGCCCTCCGGTCCGGACCGCACACCCAGGACGACCGCCTCGGGCGCGTGCGCGTCACCACTGGGACACCAGCTCGTCGGGGACTTGTCCTCGTCCACGGTCCTCGGTCCCTCCGCGTCAGCAGGCGGCGCGGGAGGCCGCGCTGTTCTGGGTGATGTAGCCGGTCGGGTTGATGTCCAGGGCGGCACCGGACTCCTGCTCGGCGGCCTGCTGGATGCCCGCCTTCAGCTGTTCCAGCGAGGTGACGCGCTCGACGGGGGCGGCGGTGGCCGTGGCCGATCCCGCCACCAGGACACCGGCGGCGACGAGGGCCACGGCGGCGGTGGCGGCCGCCGTCCGGGACGAGTTCTTCTTCATGGGGACTCCCTTGGTGCGGACATGGTCCGGCCGCTCGGACGCGGCCGCTCACCTGTGCGGCACGCTAGGGGCCGGACCGCGCGCCGGGAGGCAGTCGCTGCGGCGGTCGACCGGCAGACGCCGGGCCCGGCGACGCGGCCTACCCCCGGGAAAGGGCCACCGCGGCCCGCGGGTAGGGGGAGGAGGTCAGGCGGAGGCCGACCTCGATCAGGGTCCAGCCGAGACGGGTGCGCAGAGCGCGGGGGGCCCGGGCGGCCGCGGCGAGGCGGTGCTGGTCGGCCTCGGCGTGGAGTTCGGCGGTGCGGACGTGGTGCAGGGCGAGGTGGGTGTGGGGATGCATCGGTGGTTCTCCTTTACTCGGTGGTGAGGGGGAACGCATGGGTGTGCAGGCGTACGCGGGCGCTGTCGCCCTCGGCCTCGTCGGTGACCCGGCCGCGGTACTCGTCGATGAGCGCGTGCATCTTCCCGATGAGCTCACCGGCGAGCTCGGGCGTCAGCCGCAGGGTCGCGCTGCTCATGTCCCAGGTGCGCTGCCACTCCTCGGGCCAGGCGGTGCGGTCGCCGAGCCAGGTCGACAGGTCCCGGGCCTGGGTGTGCGCGACCTCGTGCAGATACATCTCGGCGGCCCCGCGCACCTCCGGGCTGGAGTGGTTGAGCAGGGAGTCGTCGAAGGTCAGCCCCTGGCTGGCCGCCTGCCACCAGCGCTCCCGTCCCTTGCCGTGCTCGGGGGCGTCCTTGATGAAGCCGTGCGCCGCCAGCTGCCGCAGGTGGTAGCTGGTCGCGCCGCTCGACTCACCCAGTTTCGCGGCGAGTTGGGATGCGGTGGCCGGTCCGTCGAAGCGCAGCGCGTCCAGCAGCCGCATGCGCAGCGGATGGGCGATCCCGCGCAGCGAGCGGGCGTCGAGCGTGCGGACCTGTACGCCGGGCTGTTCTTCCATGGCTCCAAGGTAGCCATGCAAAGACTCTGTTGCAACCCTTTCTTTGCAACTACTTCTTTGCAGCGTTTTCTTTGTACTGCGCCGAGAACCCGCCCATGGGCGCCGTCCTGGTACGTGAGAGGGCCGAGGGCGTGAGTGAGACACCACCGAACACCCTGCAATACCGCTTCGACGGCCCCGAGGACGCGCCGGTCCTGGTGATCGGGCCCTCACTCGGCACCACCTGGCACAGGTTGTAGAGACCGTCCGTGGGCGTCCAGGTCAGTCCAAGGTGAGCGCGTAATGCCAGGTCAGGGGCACTCGGTCCGGAGGATTCGACGCAGTCGGCGATAGTCGCGTGAGAGCGGCGTGCGACGAGACGCCCCGCAGGTGCGCCTTGGCTGAGCGAGGCGGCCACCAAGCGCCACCGCCGCGAAGTGGCGCACCATCCACTCGGGGGCCGAGGCCCTACGCGTGGCGTGGACTGCACTGTCATGCGGTTCAGCTGCCACAACGGGAATCCCGCCTTCTCCATCGGCAGGGACGCCCATCAAGCCGGCCTGCTGCCTCGTCACCTGCGGGAGCGGATCGAGCCGCTGCTGCCGAAGAAGGAACGGCGGTTCCGCTACCCCGGCCGCCGGCCGAGCCCTGGCGGTGCGCAAGGTGGCCGTGGCCTTCGACGCTGCCCGCCGGCGGAGACGATGCGGTGGAACTCCAGCGTCCACGCGCGCTGCTCCTCGGTGTCGGGTACCCCTGTCCCCCTGGCCCGTTCCATGGCCGCCCAGGCGGCCTCGGGAGCGATGTCCAGGAGGATCATCAGGGAGACCGCGATCAGGGATGATCGCCCGATGGCGCAGCGGCAGTGTGCCACGACATGGGCGCCGGCCCGCAGCTCCGCGGCGAGTTCCCGCAGCGCCGGCAGCACGAGGGGGATCGACGGGACCGTGAAGTCGGGGATGGGCAGGGCGACGAATCGCAGCCCGGCGGCCTCGGCCAGACGGGCCTCGTCGGTGAGCCCTAGTTCGGCGCGCTCGGCGTCGGGGAGGGCGCAGACGAGGATGCCGACGCCGGCGCCGCGCAGGGCCTTCATGTCGGTGGCCAGGAACTCGTGACCGCGAGGCTGGGCCATGGTGCTCAGGCGCCCCGGCCCGCGCGGACCGGCGACAGTGAACAGGACGGGGACGGACGGTTCGGTCATCGGGCGGACGCGGCCGGCGGAAGCCAGCGGTAGCAGTCGCCGCACTCATCGGCGAGCCAGCCGTTGATGCTGCTCAGGCCCCGCTCGTTGATCTGCCCGTCGTGGATGCCGTAGGCCCGATCCGGCTGGACGGCGCGGACGAAGTCGATGGCCTCGTCCGTCTTCATCCACGAACCTTGCAGGGGAACCAGCAGGGTTTCCACCGGTCGGTCGGGACGGTGCAGGGAGTCGCCGGGGTGGTAGAGGCGGCCCTCGACGAGGTAGCCGAGGTTGGCGCAGTTCGGGAGGTCGCCGTAGATGCGCGCGTGCCGCCCGCCCTGGGCGGTCACCCGGAAGCCTGCCGCGGCGAACTCCTCGTCAGGGACGACGCCGATGAAGTCCAGGCCCGCAATCCGCGCCGACTCGGGGGCGTATACGGGCACGCCGAGACCCTTCAGCCGCAATACGTCGACGTGATCGTTGTGCTCGTGCGTCACCAGGACCGCGTCCGCGCCGGAGAGCGCCTCTGCCTCGCTCCAGACGCCGGGATCGATGACCAGCGTGCCACCGTCGTCGTGTTCCAACCGGACACAGGAATGGGTGTACTTGGTGATCCGCACCCACGTGAGCATAGTCCGGAGGCTTTGCGGATTCCCGCAGCGGATGGCCGGAAGGCGTCGGCCGGGCGGATGCCGGGGTGTTCCTGGAACGTTCCTGGGGTGTCTCCGGGGCGGGCCCGGGCCAGCGGTGACAACCAGGCGGCGTCTCGTGGAGCCCGTGAAGTCGATATCTCGTCAACTTTGCCGTGTACAACGAGAGTTCACCTTGTGGTCATAAGTGCTCGCTGTTAGCGTCGGGCCATGGACATAACAAACTCGAACGTCGAGGAGCTCGCCGACCTGGCTGAGCTGGAGTTCTCTCCGATCACCCCGGAGGATGCCGCTGACCTGGACGACCGTGTGTACCTGCTCGGTGTCCGTCCGGAGTTCGTGAACCGGTAAGGCCGCTCGTCCACCCGCCCCCGGCTGGTGCCGGGGCCTGTTGTCACCAGAGGTTCACGACCGGAAACGGTACGGGGCCTCAGCCCTTGGGGATGGGGATTCAGTACGTGGTCATGGATCGTCCGCCGGTCGTTTCTCCTGCTGATTCAGTGCTGTGGCTGCCGGTCGATGCCGCTGACGACACCATTCGTGAGGCGATCGTCGCGCTCGATCCCGGCTGTCGCCTCGGGAGTGCGAAGTGCCCCGTCTTCCTGACAGCATGGCTTCCCTGCCGGAAGGAAAGCTGTCTGTCGTTTCTCGGTCTGAACCCTGCCAGCCACCAGTGGCTGGCAGGGTTCGCCGGTGACGGCTTCGCCGCCGCGCGCCGGGACGAGCTGACTGCCGCGCTGGCTGTCATGGACCCTGGTGCCGTTCTGCCGGACCACCCGATCGAACAAGTGAGCGTCCTGGTGCGCGCGTTGACCAGGACCGAGACCGGTCCGGCCCGGTTCGGGCTCGGGCGACAGCCGCTGTGGTGCGGCCCCGACGGCGGCAGCGGCCTCGCCTGCTCCTGCGATCCGTCGACTGGCCGGTCCGGCGTGACCGGCTCCTTTCTCGTCGGCGGATCCGGAGCCCGACTACTGTCAGAGGGCGGCGCGGATCTCGCCGAACTGATCGACACGCAGCCCTGGGGCCCGCAGATACGGGAGGCGGTCCACGCCGCCGAGGCCGAACTCGACTGGCCGGTGAGGGTGGAGTTCCTCGTCGAGGAGGGCAGGCCCCACATCATCACAAAGACCCGGGCGTCCTTGCGCGGTGCCGCTCTCCTGCACGCCGTGGCCAGCCGGTACGAACGCGGCCGACTGACCCCCGCACAGGCGGTGGCGCTGGTGGAGCCGCGGGATGTCGAACAGGCGCGTGCTGGAACGGCGCAATCCCTCGATCTGCCCGTGGCGGCGCGTGGCCTCGGCGTGTCGCCCGGTATCGCCTCCGGCGCCGTCGTCTTCAGCGCCACCGACGCCGTCGCCGCGCAGGCGAACGGCGGACAGCCGGTGCTGGTCCTCACCGAGTCGAGGCCGGAGGATCTACCGGGTCTGCTGGCCGCGACGGCCGTCGTCACCGAGCGGGGCGGACAGACGTCGCACGCCGCGGTCGTGGCACGCGGACTGGGACTGCCGGCCGTCACCGCCCTCGTCGACGGCGTCCTGGACCCCGACGCCAAGGTCCTGCGCACCACGCACGGCGCCACCGTCCGCGCCGGTGACCTGGTCACGGTGGACGGCCACGCCGGAGTGCTCCACCTCGGCGACCGCACGGGGCCCACCGGCGAACGGCAGGTCGCTCGGGAGCTGCCGGGCTGGCTGGACGAGGCGCTGACGAGACTGCCCCGCATCGCCGTGCGGGTGAACGCCGACACCGGCGCGGACGCCGTCGCCGGGCGGGCGCTGGGCGCCGACGGAGTGGGACTGTGCCGACTCGAGCACATGTTCCTCGGCGAGCGCCATCAGATGCTCCAACGGGTCCTGATGGCCCGGCCCGGCCCCGACCTGACGGAGGACCTCGCCACCGTGCACGCCCTCCTGAGAGCGGAGATCACGGACGTACTTGCCGCGATGGACGGACGGCCTGTCACCATCCGTCTGCTCGACCCCCCGCGCCACGAGTTCCTCCCCGACCTGACCGAACTCACCCTGACCACGGCGGCGACGGACGCCCCCGCCGACCGGGACCGCCTCGACATAACCCGCCGCCTGCACGAGCACAACCCCATGCTGGGAGTGCGCGGCGTGCGGATGGGAGTGCTGCTCCCGGCGCTGACGGCCGTACAGATCAAGGCGCTGGTGGAAGCGACCCTCGCGCTGCGCCGCGCCGGCCGGGACCCGCGGCCCGAACTCCTGGTCCCCATGGTCAGCGCACCGGCGGAACTGGTCTTCGTCCGGGACATGCTCGACGAGGTCTGCGCCCACCTGGGAACCTCCCCGGCTCGGGCGGGCATCTCGCTGGGCGCGATGATCGAGACCCCGCGGGCCGCACTGCTGGCCGGGTCGATCGCCCGCCATGCGGACTCGCTGTCCCTGGGCACCAACGACCTGACCGCACTTGTCTGGGGCCTCTCCCGCGACGACGCCGAACAGCACCTGCTGCCCGCCTACCAGGACGTGGGTCTCCTCACCGAATCCCCCTTCGCCCGGCTGGATGTCGAGGCGGTCGGGGCCCTGGCCCGCCAGGTCGCCGCCGAGGCACGGGCCGTACGACCCGACATCACGCTCGGCGTCTGCGGCGAGCAGGCGGCCGATGAGGCGGCTGTGCGGTTCTTCGCCGAGGCGGGCTTCGACCACGTCTCGTGCTCGGCGCCCCGGGTCCCGCTGGCCAGACTCGCCGCCGCGCGGTCCGCCCTCCTGCAAGGAGCGGCGGACGTTCACCCGACGGGGACGGGACGTTGAGCGCGCCGGCGATCGTCGTGGAACGGCTGGGCCGTACCTTCGTCGACCGCGGACGCGAACTCGTGGCCCTGCGCGACGTCAGCTTCCAGGTCGGGGCCGGCGAGATCGTGGGTCTGCTGGGCAGCAACGGCGCGGGCAAGACCACCCTCACCAAGATCCTCGCCACACTGCTGCTGCCCACGACCGGTGGCGCCCGGATCTTCGGCCACGACGTCACCCGCGATCTGCGAGAGGTGCGCCGTATGACCGGCGTCGTGCTGGGCGGCGACCGTGGCCTCTACAGCAAGCTGAACGGCCGCGACAACCTGCGGTTCTTCGCCATGCTCGCCGGCGTGGGCCGGCGCGGCCTGAGCGCGAAGCTGGACGCCGCGCTGGAGGAGGTCGGCCTGGTCGGCGCGGCGGGCCGCGCGGTGGAGACGTATTCCAAGGGCATGCGCCAGCGCCTCCACATCGCCATCGGCATGATCGCAGAGCCGCGCGTCCTGCTTCTCGACGAACCGACGGTGGGCCTCGACCCCCTAGAGGCCGAACGGCTGCGCGACACAGTCGCGCGCCTGCGCGACACGGGAGTATCGGTCCTCCTCACGAGCCACTATCTGCTCGACATCGAACGCCTTGCCAGCCGGGTGATCATCCTCGCGGACGGCACCTTGGCGGCGGACCTGCCAGTCGAGGAGTTCGCCCGGCAGGCCGGCTACACCGCCACGGTGACCGTGCGCGGCACCGGCAGTCCGCCCGACGGCGGCGCCCTGTCGTCCCCCGAAATCGCTGTCGGCGGCGTCGAGGTGGCCGATGGGTCGTGGACCCTCCGGCTGCACGTCCGCGACTGGAGTGTCGGCTCGTTCGGCCTGCTGGAACAGGCGTTGGCGCACGTCAGCGTGGTGGACGTGCGCATCGACCCGGTGCGGCTCGAGGACGTCTACTCGCACGTGGCCGCGCGCCTGGCAGAGGGCCGCCGAGTCGGTGAAGTGAGGTGAGGGGCGCCGCGTGGATGTTCCTGACCGCGCTCCGCATGGAGCAGCGGGCCATGCAACGAAATCCGCTGCTGCTGGTCAACTCCGGGATGCTGCCCGCGGTGTTCCTGGTCATCGCGGTGGAGACCGGCCGCCCCGGCTCCGACGGCGCGGCCGAACTCGTCGTGGCCGTCATGCTCACCGCGCTGTGGGGCTCCACCGTGTGGATGAGCGGAGGAGTCCTGCGCCGCGAGCGCACCTTCGGCACCCTGGCCCGCTGTGTCTCCGGAGTCTGGTCGCCCTACCTGGTGCTGCTCGGCAAGAGTCTGGGCGCCACCCTCACCAGCGTCGGTGCGATCCTCGTCAGCACCGGCGTCACCGCGACGGCACTTGGGCTGCCGCTGAGCCTGTCGCACCCGGCGTGGGCCGTCGTGTCGCTCGTGGTGCTGGTGTGCTCGGGCACCGCTCTGGGGACGCTGGTGTCCTGCCTCTTCCTGGTAACCCGCAATGGGCTGGTGTGGTCCCATGCGCTGATGTACCCGGTCTTCGCCCTGGGCGGACTGCTCATCCCCACCGATGCGCTGCCCGAGTGGCTGCGCTGGGCGCCCGAACTGCTCAGCCTGCACTGGATCAAGGACTGCCTGGTCGACGCGAGCACCGGGGGCGTCACGCTTGCCCCGCTGGGCATCGCGACGGTGTTGACCCTCGCCTACTTCTGCGCCGCGGGTTTCGCCTACCGTCGGTCCGTCGAGAGGTCCAGGAAGGAGGGGACGCTTGACCTCGCATGACATTGCCCCGTCGCACGCCGTGGCCCCCGCCCGCGCCTCACTGGCCTGGCGGTCGGTCGAGGCGGCCCGCATGGGCTGGCTGGAGTACCGGGTGCTCCAGACGCCCGCCGGCCTGCTCGGCGCGACCCTGCCGCGCGGCATCCTGCAGATCCTGTTCTTCACCGCGCTCGCGGGCGTCCTCGCGGGCCCCGAGCATCGCGAGTACGCCTTCGCCGGATCGCTGGTGCTGGCGCTGAGCAGCACCAACGTCAACGGCGTGGTCGCCGTGCCCGTCCTGGACAAGCAGTACGCCACCTTCGCGCGGGTCCGCACCGGCGCGCTGTCGCCCACCGTCACTCAGATCGCTCGGGTGCTGCCGTATCCCGTCGTGGGCTGGGGCCTCCTCGTCGTCCAGGGCGCGATCGCGGCGCCCCTGCTCGGCATGACGGACTTCGCCATGCGGCTGTTGCCCTGGGCATGGGTGTACGCGTTGATCGCGTTCACACTCAGCGTGCTGGGGCTCGCCGGGGCGACGATGACGGTCGGCAAACGGGCCGACGTGGTGGCCCCCAACGTCCTGTCCTATCTGGTCATGCTGTGCAGCGGCGCGATCATCCCGCCCGGCCGGGTGGGGTGGGTGGACGCTATCGGCCAGGTGCTGCCGGCCCGGCACGGCCTGGACGCCGTCCGCGCGGGGGTGGAGGGCAGGCCGGTCCTCGGCGACCTGGGCCTGGAAATCGCCGCCGGTCTCGGATTCACCGTCCTTGCCGCCCTGTCGATCCTCCTCCAGGCCCGGCGCGCGAGCAGACACGGCCACGACGACTTCGAGTGACCGAGGTACCCAGACCCGGACCCAGACCCAGACCTGAGGGGAAACCGATGAGCCTCATCCGCCTGCCCCTGGCCGTGCGGACCGAAGCGGAGGCCGTGCGGACCGACGCGGACCACACGGCGTCCGCTGCACCGCCTGCCAAGGCTCTGCGAGTTGCCCTGGTCAACATGCCGTGGGCGCGCATCCATGCGCCCTCCATCCAGTGCGGACTATTGCAGGCGATCACCCGCGAGGCCGGGCACGAGTGCGACAGCCACTACCTCAACATAGAGTTCGCCTCCTTCTTCGGCGGCAAGGCATACGACACCATCGCCAACATCGCCTCGGAACGGCTGCACCTGATGGGGGAGTGGCTCTTCTCCTATGCCGCCTTCGGCGAAGTGACCCCGGACGAGGACTACTTCGCCGCATACCCGGAAGTGAAGTCCATCTGGGACGAGCTCACCGGGAAAGGTCTCGAGGACCTGGTGCAGATGCGCCGCGAGACGCTGCCGGACTGGATCGCCACATGCGCGGCCGAACCGGTGTGGGGAGAGTACGACGTCATCGGGTTCACCTCCACGTTCATGCAGAACACGGCGTCCCTCGCACTGGGCAGGAAGATCAAGGAACTCCACCCTGGCGTGACCCTGGTCTACGGGGGAGCCAACTTCGACGGGGAGATGGGCGCCGAGTACGCGAGAAAGCTGCCCTGGCTCGATTACGTGGTGGCCGGCGAGGGTGACATCGTGTTCCCCGCACTGCTGAGGAACGTCGCCGACGGCACGGACACCCCGATCACCGGCGTCCTGCGCCAAACCACGACGCACGCACCGCAGACCGCCGACGCGCAGCGCCCGCAGGCCCTCGACGACCTCCCCACTCCGGACTACCGGGACTACTTCGCCTGGCTGGAGCGCTTCGACCGAGCACGACTGCTCGGCCGGGAGCCCGTACGACTCCCGGTCGAGTTCTCCCGGGGGTGCTGGTGGGGCCAGAAACACCACTGCACCTTCTGCGGCCTCAACGCGCTCGGCATGGCGTACCGATCCAAGTCCGGCGAGCGCGCGTTCAGCGAACTCAGCGCGCTGCTGCGCGACTACCCGGCGGTGCACGTCGACACCGTCGACAACATCCTGGACATGGGGTACTTCTCGTCGCTCTGCACGCTGCTGGCCCAGGAGCACTGGGACGTGAACCTCTTCTTCGAAGTGAAGGCCAATCTCGGCCGGGAGCAGCTCGCGACCCTGAGAAGCGCCGGGATCCTCCGCATCCAGCCCGGCATCGAAAGCCTCAGCACCCATGTGCTGCGCCTGATGCGCAAGGGCGCGAGCAAGCTGATCAACATCCGGCTCCTGAAATGGGCTGCCTACTACGGGATCGACGTGGCCTGGAACATCCTGGCGGGGTTCCCGGGGGAGACCGAGGAGGACTACACCGAGCAGCTGCGCCTATTCCCGCTTCTGCACCATCTGCAGCCGCCCGGGGGCTGCGGAAGGATCTGGCTGGAACGCTTCAGCCCCTATTTCACCGACCCGTCCTTCGCCATCGACAAGATCCGGCCCCGGGCCAGCTACGGCCATGTCTACCCGGCCTCCCTGGACCCCGAGAAGATCGCGTACTTCTTCGACTACGAGGCGTCTGGCACCGTGTCCCACGAGACGGTCGCGGCGCTGAACGCCGCCGTCTCCACATGGCAGACCCGCTTCGCCGAGTCCAAGCCCAGCCTCGTACACCAGCGACTGCCCGGGAAGCTGACGCTGATCGACCGCAGGACCGACCGGCCCAGACGGGCTGTCCTCGCGGGCTGGAAGGCGGAAGCCTACGAAGCCTGCGCGGACGCGCCCCGTTCAGCGGCGGCGATCACCCGCATGCTGGCGGCACAGGACGTGGCGGTCTCCGGGGACGAGGTGACGGCCTTCCTCGAACAGTGCTGTCGCGCCGGCGTGATGGTGTCGGATGACAGCAAGTACCTCGGGCTCGCACTGCCGGAGAACCCCGGCTGGTAGCCGACGTGGCCCCGTGCCAGAGAGGGATGAGCGCATGACAGCAGTCGCATCGGCCCAGGACCGGATGCGTCTGGGCAGGAGCATCGCGTCCCGCCTGGCCGCGGCGACACACGCGGACTCCGCTTTACTCGCCGGGAGTTCGGCAGTCGGGCTTGGCAGTACCACCAGCGACATCGACGTGTATCTGGTCGGCGCCCCGGCGGGAGAGAAACGGCAGCAGATGTTCGCCGCCGACATCCGTATCGACGTACAGCATCTCTCCCAGGAGACCCTGGAGTCGCTCGTCGACCGAGTCCTCGGCACGGGACCGCGCTCGGGCCCGGCGGGGGAGACGCTGTCGGATCGTGAGATCGCGCTGGCCGTCCGGCTGCGCACCGGTCACATCGTGACCGACTCCGGGATGCTGGCCGCGCTGCGTGAACGGCTCGACGAGCATCCTCTGCAGCTCGCCCGACTGGTCATGAACAACTGGATGCTCGCCGCGTTCTTCGCGGCCGAGGACTGCCTCGGACTGCGCCAGTCAGACGACCCCTCAGACCTGGACGCGGCCGCGCTCGCCGGTCGGCGCGCCCTCGTGTGCGCGGGGAAGGCGCTGGCCGCGGCGGGCGGGGACCTCTACTTCGGCGAGAAATGGGTGTGGCGGCAACTCGCCCGCAGCGGTCCCGACGGGTTCCCCTTCCCGGAGTTCCAACGGCTGTTGCGGGACGACCCCCTGGCCGTCGACCCCGGTGAGGGCCTGGCCGCGCTGACGTCGTTCGCCCAGACGTGCCTGATCGCCACGGCCACCCTCGGCTGGCAGGGCGTCGACGTCTCCCGCTGGCCCGCCTGGTCGGCGGGGAGGGGTCCGCTGCGCAGGTCTCCACCGTTTCTCCCGCGCGCCTACGACGCCATGGTCACGCTGGTCCAGCCCGCCGGCCAGCACTTCCGCCTGTCGCCCGATGCGGCGCTGGTCTGGGGCCTGAGTGATGGGCGTTCCGCGCAGACTGTAACCGAGCACGCGCTGCGCCTGTCGAAGGCGGCGCCCGCGTTCGCCGCACTGACCGACGCGCGGTGCCGGCGCCTCACGACCGAACTGCAGGAAGCGGGTCTGCTGATCGAGACGGGTGGACGGCGGGGAGCGACATGAAGTTCCGTCAGAAACGCAACACCACTCTCGACCTCGCCCTCGCACTGCAGCGCGAGCTGATCGGCCGCACCGGCTCCTGGGAGCCCAACTTCCTGCCCCGGCCGGTCACCCCGGAGACGGAGCTGTTCCTCGACGGACTGCGGTCATGGGCGCGGACCGTCGGCTCCGGCCTGCCCGCGTTCCTGGCCGCCGCCCACCGGCCTGAGGACCTCATCGCCCTCGTCGACGACGACCGCCTCCGTCCCGGAACGGAACTCGTCGCCACCGCGCTCACCGCCGCGGCGCCGACCCTCGCCGAGGCGCTCCCACCATTCGAGAGGATCCGCAAGCAGGCGACTGCCGAGATCACCGACTTCCTCCGGCCCGAGCGATACCTGGCTCCCCTCTGCGCGGCGCTGGGCACCGACGAGACCGAGCGGACGCTGGACCTCCACCTCGTGCCGCTCGCGCCCGCCCCGCCGGCCACGGGCTTCCTGGTCGACGCAGGCAGGGCCACGGGCCTCTACGTCGACTGTCGCCGCCTCCGTGGATCGACGCTCGCGGACGCTGTGCTGACCATGCTGGGCTGGGCGCAGCTGAAGTCCGGGGCCGTCCCCGACCGCCACCTGTCCGCCGAGCTGGTCCGACGCCTGCCCGGCAGCCTGCCTTACCAGCGCCGGCTGCGGGTCCTCCTCACCAAAGTCCTCGTGGAGATGACCGCCGGTCATCTGGTCCGCGCGGTGGATCCTGCCCACCGTACGTGTGCCGACGTGCTCGGCACCAAGTGGCGCTACGCCCGCCTGTATGCCGTAGCCGAGCGGCACTGGCACCGATATCTCGACGGTGACATCGAGCGCGCTGAAGCTCTGACCCTGATCGCCACGGACCTCGCCGCACACAGCCCGCGGTGGTTCGTCGACTCCGTCGACCCCTCCTCACTCGCCGCCGACTTCTACCTGCTGGAATGGCTGGCCGCAGCTGGCGACCGCACGGCGAGAGCACGGCTGTTCCGCTGGCTGCCCCAGCTGTGCGCCGAACTGGCGGGGCACCTGGACAACGTCATCGGCAACGAGCTCGGACACTACGAACGAGCCAGAACGCACCACCACCCGCCGGAGCTGGCGGACTTCATCACGCAGCTCAACCAGGGTGACAGCCGTGTCACATGGCCACGGCTGCGCCGTGAGAGGGGTCACGGCCGGGCGCTTCAGCTCGCGACGGAGGCGTTCGCCGGTCCGGGCGTCGAGTTCGGCGGAGAAGCGTGGGCACCTGTCGCCGCCATGGTGCGGCGCTACGTCCGACACGAGTTGCCCGACCGTGTCTTCGTCGACCAGTGCTTCACTCTGGAGCACAACAACGGCTCGCTCTTTGACAAATACCACGACACAACGACCATGCGAGAGGTGCTGGACGCCCAAGCGGCGACCGATCTCGACACTTTGCTGACCCACGCCTCGGCCGAAGTCCGGGAATTGTGGCAGGCGCAGCGCCTCGACCGGGTGGAGGGCCATCCGATCTGGCTCGGGTCGCGCCCCGCCGCCCCGACCGAGGCTCGTACCGACCCTTCGCGGGGATGGAGCGCGGCCGGCCCGCACGCGAACGCGCCGGGTGCGGTCGGATGCGGTGACCGCAGCGACCGGGGCGCGTTCGACCCCCTGACCGACTCACTGCTCGACTCCCCGGTACGGATTCGCCGGACACCTGCCCGCCGTCCCTTCTCCTCCTCCCTGCGGACCTACC
The DNA here is from genome assembly GCF_052542855.1 of Streptomyces sp. SAS_281. Lineage (NCBI taxonomy): Bacteria > Bacillati > Actinomycetota > Actinomycetes > Kitasatosporales > Streptomycetaceae > Streptomyces > Streptomyces sp. SAS_281. The sequence continues at coordinate 38,904 of NZ_JBMNDO010000037.1, read as the reverse complement.
GAACCCTTGCCGCGGTCCTGCACACCGAACTCGGCGACATCAACCTCGAACTGAACCCCGACGAAGCCCCCTATACAGCGGACAACTTCGTGGGCCTGGCCACCGGAGGCCGCACCTGGACCGATCCTCTGACCGGGGCCAGCGGAGAGGGCGGCTTCTACGACGGCACTGTCTTCCACCGCCGTGTGCCGGGCTTCGTCGTTCAGGGCGGAGATCGGCTGGGCACGGGGCAAGGCAGCGCCGGATACCGGATACCGGACGAGATCCATCCGAACCGTTCATTCGAGCAGCCGTTCCAACTGGCCATGGCGAATCTGGGCCGGGACAGCACCGGCTCCCAGTTCTTCATCACCCTCGCTTCGGCGCCCCATCTGAACGGGCAGTACACGATCTTCGGAGAGGTGGCGGACGCCCGGTCGAAGGACGCGGTCGGCGCCATCGCCTCGTCACCGACTGCTGTCCGGCTCAACCGCGTGACGATCTTGGCAACCTGAAAGCGTCCAAAGGTTGTCCCGTAACCGGTCTTGGGGTTGGTAGGACGCAGGGCGTCGACGTGGACCAGGCGCGAGCGCGACCAGCAGGGCACGCTGCGTCAAGGCCGCCCGTGCACCCTGAGAGGCTCGTCGTCAACCGATGAGGGCGTCGGCAGTACTCGACGAGCCGAGCCCCGGAGGCATCGGGCCGGCCGGCTTCCCCCGGCTGTGTGAGATTTTGTGAGACGTGAGAGGGTGCGGGGCGTGAGTGATACACCGCCGAACACCCTGCAATACCGCTTTGACGGGCCGGAAGACGCCCCGGTCCTGGTCATCGGCCCCTCACTGGGTACCACATGGCACATGTGGGACCGCCAGATACCCGAGCTCACCCGGCACTGGAGAGTCTTCCGGTACGACCTCCCCGGGCACGGCGGCGCCCCCGCCCGGCCCGCGACCGCAGTGGCGGACCTCGGTGACCGGCTGCTCGCGACGCTCGACGGGGTCGGGGTCCAGCGGTTCGGGTACGTGGGGTGCTCCATCGGCGGGGCGATCGGCGCCGACCTGGCGCTGCGGCACCCGCACCGGGTGGCCGCGCTCGCACTGGTGGCGTCCTCGCCCCGCTTCGGCAGCGCGGACGAGTTCCGGCAGCGCGGCGTCATCGTCCGTACGAACGGGCTGGAGCCCATGGCGCGCACCGCGCCCGAGCGCTGGTTCACGCCCGCCTTCGCCGCCGCGCAGCCCGCCATCGTGGAGTGGGCCGTCCAGATGGTGCGGACCACCGACCCGGGGTGCTACATCGCCGCCTGCGAGGCCCTGGCCGCGTTCGACGTCCGTACGGAACTGAGCCGCATCCCCGTCCCCACCCTCGTCGTGGTCGGGGCGGAGGACCGGGTGACCGGGCCCGGCGATGCGCGCACCCTGGTCGCGGGAATACCGGACGCCCGGCTCGCGCTGGTGCCCGGCGCCTCGCACCTGGCGCCCGTCGAGCAGCCCGGGGCGGTCACCGATCTCCTGCTCACCCACTTCTCCACCGCCTGGCAGGACACCCAGGCGGCCATCCCGATGCCCGACTCCGTGCCCCGGCTCACCGCCCCCGTCCAGCCCGTCGCGGAGATCGCCCCCGCCGGGCCGGCCCCCGAGGCGGCGGCCGGCGGGCGCCCCGACCCGTACGCGCCGGGCATGCGGCTGCGGCGCGAGGTGCTGGGCGACGCGCAGGTGGACGGGGTCCTCGCCGCCGCCGACGATTTCACCGGGGACTTCCAGGAGCTGGTCACCCGGTACGCCTGGGGCGAGGTGTGGAGCCGGGAAGGGCTGGACCGGCGCACCCGGTCAGCCGTCACCCTCACCGCGCTCGTCGCCTCCGGGCGGATGGAGAGCCTGGCCGCGCACACCAGGGCGGCCCTCCGCAACGGCCTCACGCCCACCGAGATCCGCGAGGTGCTGATGCAGACGGCCGTGTACTGCGGGATTCCTGCCGCGAGCGCCGCCTTCACGATCGCGCAGTCGGTGATTCGGGCGGAAACGACGCCACCCGCGTAGCAGGATGGAGACATGAGCAGCCACACCGAGAACGCCGCGCCGACCCTGACCAAGCAGTCGCACTCCTGCATCCGCCTGGAGAAGGACGGGCGCACGCTCGTCATCGACCCCGGCGGTTTCTCGGAGGGCGACGCGGCGATCGGCGCCGAGGCGATCCTCGTGACGCACGAGCACCCCGACCACTTCGACGAGGGACGGATCCGGGCCGGTCTCGAAGCCGACCCGGCGGCCCGGGTCTGGACCCTGCGCAGCGTCGCCGAGCGGCTGAGCGCGGCCTTCCCGGGGCGCGTCCACACGGTCGGCCACGGCGACACCTTCTCGGCCGCCGGCTTCGACATCGAGGTGCACGGAGAGCTGCACGCGGTGATCCACCCGGACATCCCGCGCGTCACCAACATCGGCTTCCTGGCCGACGGTCAGGTCTTCCACCCCGGCGACGCCCTGACGGTACCCGGCCGGGCCGTCGACACGCTGCTGCTGCCGGTGATGGCCCCGTGGAACAAGATCTCCGAGGTCATCGACTACGTGCGCGAGGTGAAGCCGCGCCGCGCCATCGACATCCACGACGCGCTCCTCACCGACCTGGCCCGGCCGATCTACGACCGGCAGATCGGCGAGCTGGGCGGCTCCGACCACGGCCGGATGACGCCGGGCGACTCGACGGGCCTGTGACGGCCGCCGCCCCGGCGGCTGTCAGTGGCAGGCGTTAGGTTTACGTACATGCGCATCGCCACCTGGAACGTCAACTCGATCACCGCCCGCCTGCCGAGGCTGCTGGCCTGGCTGGAGAGCAGCGGCACCGACGTGCTGTGCCTCCAGGAGACCAAGTGCACCGCCGAGCAGTTCCCCGCCGACGCCCTCCGCGAGGCGGGCTACGAGTCCGCGGTCAACGCCAACGGGCGGTGGAACGGGGTCGCGCTGATCTCCCGCGCCGGCCTCTCCGACATCGTGCTCGGGCTGCCCGACGGGCCGGCCTACGAGTCCGCGCAGGAGCCCCGCGCGATCAGCGCGACGTGCGGCCCGGTGCGCCTCTGGTCGGTCTACGTGCCCAACGGCCGTGAGGTCGCCCATGAGCACTACGCGTACAAGCTGCGCTGGCTGGAGGTGCTGCGCGAGGCGGTGGCCGCCGACGCCGCCGGTGCGGCCCCCTTCGCCGTGCTGGGCGACTTCAACGTGGCCCCGACCGACGAGGACGTCTGGGACCCGGCGCTCTTCGAGGGGGCCACGCATGTCACGCCCGCCGAGCGCGAAGCCCTGGCCGCCCTCCGCGCCGAGGGCCTGTCCGACGTGATGCCCCGCCCGCTGAAGTACGACCGCCCGTACACCTTCTGGGACTACCGCGAGCTGCGCTTCCCGAAGAACAAGGGCATGCGCATCGACCTCGTCTACGGCAACACCCCCTTCACCGCCGCCGTGAAGGACAGCTACGTGGACCGCGAGGAGCGCAAGGGCAAGGGCGCCTCCGACCACGCCCCGGTGGTCGTGGACCTCGACCTCTGAGCCGGGGCGGGGCGCGTTCCGTGAACGCGCGGTGACCGTGCGGTGTTCGGCGCTCGAACGACAGGCCGCGCGCCCTGTGGTGCGCGGGCGCGCCGGGATGCGATTCTGAGCGGTATGAACATCCCTTTCTTGGACAACTGGCGTAAGCGCCACGACGGGGCGCGGAAGACGGGCCTCGCGGGCGCCGTCGACGCCGACCCGGAGGGCGTGGCCGAACTGCTCGCCGAGTGCGAGCTGCTCCGGGTCCGGGTGGGGGAGCACGGCATCGAACTGGACGACAGTCCCGCCTCGTTGACGGCCCTCGATCAGCTGGTGCCCCACTGGCGCGACGACCCGGAGGAACTGCCCTGGCTGGGCAACGACGCCGGGCTCTACCTGGGCACGGTCCTGGTGCGCAATGTCGCCGGGGCGCACTGGCACATCTGGCCGAGCGGTCAGCCCGTCGTGCGGCTCGCCTCGGGCCGTGAGATCGACGTGGTCGCCTCGGGCCTCGACTGGGCGATGTCCGGCAGCCCCGAGCTGTCCCAGGTGTACGCGGAGTCCGCCGAGGGCTGACTCGTTCCGCGCGGCGGACCGAGCGAAGCGATAAGAATCCTTTTGCCCCATTGGTGCGTGTCGGTCGAGAAGTCCCTTGCCGGGCTGGTTAGTTTGCGCTGACCTCGACCGAGCGACAAGTGGGTAGGGCAGCGTATGGCCGTCGATCCGTTGATCGAGCTGCGAGACGTCAACAAGTACTACGGAAAGTTGCACGTACTGCAGGACATCAATCTCACCGTCGGCCGCGGGGAGGTGGTGGTGGTCATCGGCCCGTCCGGCTCCGGGAAGTCGACGCTCTGCCGGGCGATCAACCGGCTGGAGACCATCGAGTCGGGCCACATCACCATCGACGGCAGGCCCCTCCCCGAGGAGGGCCGGGGACTGGCGCAGCTGAGGGCCGAAGTCGGCATGGTCTTCCAGTCGTTCAACCTCTTCGCGCACAAGAGCGTTCTCGCCAACGTCTCCCTGGCCCAGGTCAAGGTACGCAAGCGGAAGAAGGACGAGGCGGACCAGCGCTCCCGCGAACTCCTGGACCGGGTGGGGCTCGCCGCGCACGCCGACAAGTTCCCCGCCCAGCTCTCCGGCGGGCAGCAGCAGCGCGTCGCCATCGCCCGCGCCCTCGCCATGGACCCCAAGGCGCTCCTGTTCGACGAGCCCACCTCGGCGCTCGACCCGGAGATGATCAACGAGGTCCTCGAAGTGATGCGGCAGCTCGCCCGCGAGGGCATGACCATGGTCGTCGTCACCCATGAGATGGGCTTCGCCCGCTCCGCCGCCAACCGGGTCGTCTTCATGGCCGACGGCTGCGTCGTGGAGGACCGCACCCCGGAGGACTTCTTCACCTCCCCGGAGAGCGACCGGGCCAAGGACTTCCTGTCCAAGATCCTCAAGCACTGACAGGAGGCCCTGAGTTGCGTACGAGGAAACTGCTGGCCGTCTGCGCCGGCCTCCTGCTCGCCCTCTTCGCCGCCGCCTGCGGCAAGGAGGGCAGCCCGCCGGTCAAGGGGCCGAAGGCCGACCAATTGCCCATCTACCAGGTCGACAAGGGCTTCCGGCTGCCGGACTCCCGGACCTGGCGGAACGCGAAGAAGCGCGGCTACCTCCGGGTGGGCGCCAAGGAGGACCAGCCCTACCTGGGCGAGAAGGACCCCGCGACCGGCGTCTACTCAGGCTTCGACATCGAGATCGCCCGCATGATGTCCGCCGCGCTGGGCTTCGACCCGGCGTCGATCCGCTTCAAGACGATCGCCTCCGCCAACCGCGAGACCGCCCTCCAGAACGGGCAGATCGACTACTACGTCGGTACCTACACCATCAACGACATGCGGAAGAAGCTCGTCGGCTTCGCCGGTCCCTATTACATGGCGGGCCAGGGACTCCTGGTGCGCACCGACGAGGACGACATCCACGGTCCGCAGGACCTGGCCGGCAAGACGGTCTGCTCGGCCGCGGGCTCGACCCCGTACCAGCGGATCGCCGCCGATTACCCGAAGGCGAAGCTGGTCGCGTACGACACGTACTCGATCTGTGTCGACAACCTGCTGACGTTCCAGGTGGACGTCGTCACGACCGACGACGCGATCCTGCTGGGCTTCGCCGCCAAGGCGCCCGACGAGATGAAGGTCGTCGGCAAGCCCTTCTCCGAGGAGCCGTACGGCATCGGGGTCCCGCGCGGCGACAACGCGCTGCGCTTCGCACTCAACGACGCGCTGGAGGAGAACGAGAAGAACGGCAACTGGAAGAAGGCGTTCGAGGCGACCCTCGGGCTGTCGGGCGCGCCCGCGCCCAAGCCGCCGCCCATCGACCGCTACCCGGCGAACTGAGAGGACGGCCCACCCCCATGGACGTACTCACCGACAACTTCTCGCTCTACGGCAAGGGCTTCCTCGGCACCGTCGAACTCACCGTCTACGCCTCGATCCTGGCCCTGGTACTCGGCTTCGTCATGGCCTCGTTCCGGGTGGCACCCGTCGGCTCGCTCCGGGTGTTCGGCACCGTGTGGGTGACGATCCTGCGCAACACCCCGCTCACCCTGCTCTTCTTCGCGGTGCTCCTCGGCCTGCCGCGCTTCGGGCTCGTCCTGCCGTTCAACGTGTTCGCGATCCTCGCGCTGGGCTGCTACACCTCCGCGTTCATCTGCGAGGTGCTGCGCTCCGGCATCAACACCGTGCCCACCGGGCAGGGCGAGGCGGCCCGCAGCCTCGGGATGACCTTCGGGCAGAGTCTCGGCGCCATCGTGCTGCCGCAGGCGTTCCGCTCGGTGATCCCGCCGATCGGCTCGACGCTCATCGCGCTCGCCAAGAACTCGGCGATCGCCGGGGCCTTCAGCGTCACCGAACTCCTCGGTACCTACAAGACCCTCAACGAGCTGGGTTACAGCATCATCTGGACCTTCGTATGGATCGCCGTGGGGTACCTCATCATCACCCTCGCCATCAGCGCGCTCTTCCACATCATGGAAAAGCGCTGGGGAGTCGCCCGATGACCGCCCACTCCGCACCCGCCAACGCCCTGTACGACATCCCCGGACCGCACACCCGCAAACGGCACCGCCTCTACGGAGTCGTGTCGACGGTCCTCATCCTCGCTCTGATCGGCTGGGTGATCTATCTCCTCTTCGACACCGACCAGTTCACCGCCGCCAAGTGGACGCCCTTCGAGTACAAGGGCATCCAGGAGCTCCTGCTGCGCGGACTCGGCAACACCCTCAAGGCGTTCGCCTACGCCGCCGTCCTCTCCCTGGCCCTCGGCGCCGTCCTCGCGGTCGGGCGGCTGTCCGAACACCGCCCGGTGCGCTGGATCGCCACGATCCTGGTCGAGTTCTTCCGCGCCATGCCCGTGCTGGTGATGATCTTCTTCATCTTCGTGGCGCTGAAGGTGCAGCCGCTGCCCGCGCTGGTCGCCGGACTGACGCTCTACAACGGCTCGGTGCTCGCCGAGGTGTTCCGTACCGGCATCAACTCCGTCGAGCGCGGCCAGCGCGAAGCGGCGTACGCGCTGGGCATGCGGAAGACGCAGGTCACCACCTTCGTCCTGGCGCCGCAGGCGATCCGCGCGATGCTTCCGACCATCATCAGCCAGCTGGTGGTGGCCCTGAAGGACACCTCGCTCGGCTACCTCATCACGTACGAGGAATTCCTCCACGCGGGCAAACTCATCGCCTCCAATTTGGACTACGATCTGCCTTTCATCCCCGTGGTGATGGTGATCTCACCGATCTACATCGGGATGTGCATGCTGCTCTCCTGGTTCGCCACCTGGGTGGCGAGGCGGCAACGGCGCAATCCGAAGACGGAGGCGGTGGGCGTCGGACCGGCACAGCCCGGCACGCTCATGCCGGGAGGGCGGTAGAGGGACGGGAGCAAGGTCCGCCCGGCAGCAGCCGGTGATCACTTCTCGCACGCGGGAAGAAGGTCAGCTGCGCGCCGGCGGACCGGTCAGCCGAGGGCGCTCCTCGTCTGCCACTCGTCCCACGAGACGTTCCACGCCCCGTAGCCGTTGCCCTCCGCGACCGTGCCCTTGGTCTCCGCGCCCGTGATCTCGAACGGGTCGCCGACGCGGGCCTGCCGGTAGAGGGCGGCGGCATTCGCGTCGCTCATCCCGACGCATCCCGAACTGTGGTTGGCCCGCCCGAAGTACGCCGCGTTCCACGGCGCGGCGTGGGCGTACATGCCCGACCAGGTCAGCCGCATCGAGTAGTCGACCATCTTGTCGTACGTGTGGCCCAGGCCCACCGTCTCGGAGCGCATGTTGATCGTGCCCTCCTTCGCCATCAGCACGGCCGTCCCCCGCCAGGACCGCTTGTCGCCGCCCGGGGTGCCACCGGACACGGGCACGTCCATGACCGTGCGGCCGTCCCGCTTCAGCGCCAGCCGGTGCCGGTCCAGGTCCACCTTCACCACCTGGCTCGCGCCCACCGTGAACGTGGTCGCGTAGTCCCGTACGAAGAAGCCGCCCCCGGGACCCGAGTCGACGCCGTTCAGCTCGGCGTCGAGCGTGATGCGCGTCCCGGACTTCCAGTACTCCTTCGGACGCCAGTCGACGCGGTCGCGGCCCGAGTAGTCGCGCAGCCAGCCCCACGAACCCTCGGTGTGGTTCGAGGTGGACACCTTGAGGGCCTTCTCGACAGCGGCCTTGTCCTTGACCGGGTTGTCGAACACGATCGACAGCGGCTGGGCGATGCCCACCGTCGTGTTCTTCCCGGGCGCCAGCGTCAGCTTGTTCACCTTGTCCGCCGCCCGCGTCGTGAACGAGGCGGTGTCGCTGCCGCCCGAGGTGTCGCGCGCCTCCACCCGGTACGCCGTCCCGGGCGCCGCCACCCGGTCGGACGTCCAGGTCCGGCCGTCGGCGGATATCCGGCCGGTGAGCGGGCCGCCCTCCCCGGCCGTCACGGTCACCTCACGCAGCTTCCCGGCCGCCAGGGTCACCGTCACCGGCTTGCCCGCGGCGGCCGACGTGCCGTGCGCGTTCACCGAGATGGAGGCCCGCGCCGCCGCCTTCGAAGGGGCCGCGTCACCGTTCTTGTCCGAGGCGGCGGCCCCTCCGGAACAGGCCGTGAGGGTGACGCCGAGCACCGCGCAGCCGGCGATCAGCGCGAGCTGGGCGGGGCGCGGCGGGCGCGCCGGTATCAGGAATGCGGGAATCAACGGAAACCTCCGGGGCCGTGCTCGGTCATCGGTGAAGAGGAACGCACCGGAGCCTAGGTTCCGTGAATCCGCGGAAAAGCAGGAATTCCCTGTGTGACGGGAAGTGCGGCGCAACGGTCATCGTCCGGTCACATTCGGCGCGCGGACCCGTCACGGACCGCTGTGAGCATCCTGGGCAGCCCCGCAGAGCAGACCGCGGGGCCCGAGAGGGAGGGCCACCGACATGTCAGCGCTGCTAGCGACCGGAGACCGCAGCAGGGAACGGGACCTACGCATCCGCGGCCTCACGGTGGACGAGCACCGAGCCCATCTGGCCACGCTCGCGGACGCCAGCTTCCTGCAGTACCCCTCCTGGGCCGGGGTGAAAGAGGGCTGGTCCTCGGAAAGGCTCGGCTGGCACGACGACGACGGCACCCTGAACGGCAGCGCGCTCGTCCTCTACCGGCAATTCCCGGGCACCCGGAAGTACTTCGCCTATCTCCCGGAGGGCCCGGCCGCCGACTGGGCGGACCCGGCAATGGACCGCTGGCTGCGCCCCCTGCTCGCGCACCTGCGCGGGGCAGGGGCGTTCGCCGTACGCATCGGCCCCGGCCCCGCCTACCGTCGCTGGACCGGCGCCCGCCTCAAGGCCGCCACCGGCCCCGGGCGCACGGTCGGCGACGTCCTGGCGAGCGAGGTCGACCCGCTCGGCGCGGCCGTGGCCGACCGGCTGCGGGCGCGCGGCTGGCGGCGCTGCGGCGGGGACGGCGACGACGCGGACGCCCAGCCCCGGTACGTCTTCCGGGTGCCGCTCGCCGGGCGCACCACCGACGACCTGTGGTCCGGGCTCAACCAGGAGTGGCGCCGCAACGTCCGCCGCGCGCACAAGGCCGGCGTGCGGATCGTGACCGGAAGCGCCGCCGAACTGCCCGAATTCCACCGGCTGCTGAGGATCACCGAGGAGCGCGACGGCTTCCGGCTCGGCCGCTCGCTCGGCTACTACCAGCGCCAGTACGCCGCGCTCAACGCCGAGGAGACCGGCCGGATGAGGCTCTGCCTCGCCGTGCACGACGGGGAGATCCTGGCCGCCCACACCATGATCAGCACCGGCCGGCGGGTCTGGTACCAGACGGGCGCGTCCGCCGACCACCGCCGAGAGGTCCGCCCCAGCAACGCCCTGCAGTGGCGGATGATGTGCGACGCCCTCGAAGGCGGCGCCGAGGTCTACGACATGCGCGGGGTATCCTCCACCCTCGATCCCCATGACCGGCCCTTCGGGCTGCTGCGCTGGAAGCTGGGCACCGGCGGGGAGGTCGTGGAGACCCTCGGAGAGTGGGAGACATCGGTGGGCGGAGCCGCCAACAACACGTTGTTCCGGGCGTTCCAGGCGTACCTGGCACGCCGGTGACGGCCGCAGGCGCCGCCCCGGAGGCGGTCGCCCCCGAGCAGAGCGGCGCGCGCGGCTCCGGCTCGGTGCTGCGCAGCGGCGCCCTGATGGCCGCCGGATCCATCGTCTCGCGGGCCACCGGGTTCGTACGCTCGGCGGTCGTCGTCGCCGCGCTCGGCACCGGACTGCGGGCCGACGGCTACTCGGTCGCCAACACCGTGCCCAACATCCTCTACATGCTGCTCATCGGCGGCGCCCTCAACGCGGTCTTCGTCCCCGAACTCGTCCGGGCCGCCAAGGAGCACAGCGACGGCGGGGCCGCCTACACCGACCGCCTGCTCACCCTGTGCACGGCGGGCCTGCTCGCCCTCACCGCACTGGCCGTCCTCGGCGCACCGCTGATCATCCATGTGTACGCCCCGACCTACGACGGCGACCAGGCCGAACTGACCATCGCCCTGGCCCGCTACTGCCTGCCGCAGATCCTCTTCTACGGGCTGTTCACGCTCCTGGGCCAAGTCCTCAACGCCCGCGACCGGTTCGGCGCGATGATGTGGACGCCGGTCCTGAACAACCTCGTGATCATTGCCGTGTTCGGGCTCTACCTCTGGACGGCGGCGAGCTCCGACGGCACCCTCACCTCCGCGCAGGCGCAGTGGCTGGGCTGGGGGACCACGGCGGGCATCGCCGTGCAGAGCCTCGCCCTGGTGCCCTCGCTGCGCGCCGCGAAGTTCCGCTGGCGGCCCCGGTTCGACTGGCGCGGCAGCGGACTGACCCGGCCGCTGCGCGCCGCCGGCTGGCTCGTCATGCTCGTCCTCACCAACCAGGCCGCGTACTGGGTGATCACCCGCCTCTCCACCGCCAGCGGCCAGCATGCCGTGGACCAGCACCTCGCGGGCGGCGCCGGCTACACCGCGTACAGCTACGCGTACCAGCTCTGGGTCGTGCCGCAGGGCATCGTGACCGTCAGTCTCGTCACCGCGCTGATGCCCCGCATGAGCCGCGCGGCGGCGGGCGGCGACCTCGCCGGGGTGCGCCGGGACCTCTCGTACGCGCTGCGCACCTCCGCCGCCGTGGTGGTTCCGGCCGCCGCGCTGCTGCTGGCGCTCGCGCCCTGGGTGATGGGCTCGGTCTTCGGCTACGGGCGGACCGGCCCGGCGGACATCACGGTGATGGCGGGCATGATGGCCGCGTTCGCCCCCGGACTCATCGCGTTCTCCGGGCAGTACGTGCTCTCGCGCGGGTTCTACGCGATGAGCGACACCCGCACCCCGTTCCTGCTGAACCTGGTCATCGCGGCCCTCAACGCCGGGCTCTCGGTCGTCGCCTATCTGACGCTGCCCGCGCGCTGGGCGGTGACCGGCATGGCGGGCGCGTACTCGGTGGCCCTGCTCACCGGCTTCGCCGTCACCGCGTACGTGCTGCACCGCAGGCTCGCCCCGCGCGGTGCGCCGCGCCCCTCGCTCGGCCGCTCGCCCGGGCTGTGGGCGCACGGGCGGCTGGTCGCCGCGTGCGTGCCGGCCGGGGCGCTGGCGTACGGGGCGGCCCGCGCCGTCGACACGCAGGGCTCGGGCCTCGGGGACTTCGCCGCGCTGGGTGCCGGGACGGCCGTCCTCGCGCTGGTCGTGGCGGGGCTGGCCCGGCCGCTGGGGCTCACCGAGGTGAGCGCCGCGCTGAACGCCGCCCGGGGCCGGTTCCGGCGCGGCTGAAGCGGCCCGCGCTCGCCTGTCCGTTCGAATCCATTCCTTGATCGCTGGGATACTGACGCCATGCCTCGCGTGCTCCTCATAGAAGACGATCCCTCGGTACGCGAGGGGGTCGAGCTGGGCCTGCGCAGGCGCGGCCACGAGCTGCGGGCCGTCGGCACGGGCGAGGCCGGGCTCGCCGCGCTCGGGGAGTTCCGGCCGGACCTGGTCCTCCTCGACCTGATGCTGCCCGGCATGAACGGCGTCCAGGTGTGCCGCCGCATCCGGGAGACCAGTCAGCTCCCGGTGATCATGCTGACCGCGCGCGGTGACGACTTCGACGTCGTCGTGGGCCTGGAGGCCGGCGCCGACGACTACATCGTCAAGCCCGCCCGGACCGAGGTCATCGAGGCCCGCATCCGGGCGGTGCTGCGCCGCCTCGCCGTCCCGGCCGGACGCGGCGGCACCGAGTCCCACGGGGAACTGACGGTCGACCGCGCGGGCCTCGCCGTCGCCAAGGCGGGCGAACGGCTGCTCCTCGCCCCGTCGGAACTGAAGCTGCTGCTCCACCTCTCGGCCTCGCCCGAGCAGGTCTTCAGCCGCCAGCAGCTCCTGGAACACGTGTGGGAGCACAGCTATCACGGCGACGCCCGCCTGGTCGACGCCTGTGTCCGCCGCCTCCGCCAGAAGATCGAGGACGTCCCGGGCAGCCCCCGCTACATCCAGACGGTCCGAGGCTTCGGCTACCGCTTCGGACCGCTCACATGAAACTGTTCGCCGCCCGCCTCGGCCTCCGCACCCGGCTCATCGCGGCGTTCCTGTTCGTCGCGGCCGTCAGCGCCGCCACCACCGCCGCACTCACCTACCGCGAGGCCCGCTCCGCGATCCTCCAGCAGGCGCAGGACTCCGCCGTCGCCCAGTTCCGCGACCGGGTCGGCGACCAGGCCGTCGGCCTGCCCATCGACAGCGAGCAGCTGCGCCATGTCTGCCTGGGGCTGGCCCGGGCGGGCGGCGGGCGCGGCTGGACGGTGTTCGCCGAGTACGGGAAGCTGCGGGCCTCCTCGTCGGACCGGTCCTCCTCCGGGGTGATCACCGCCGACCTGCGCACCGCCACCCGCGACAACACCCACGGCTCCTTCCAGCGCGTCGTCAAGGACGGCAAGCCGTGGCTGACCGTCGGCATGCCCGCCCTGTTCAACCGGGGCGACGGCAGACAGCCCACCGGCCTCGTCCTCTACGCCGTGATGCCGCTGTCCACCGAGGACGCCAACGTGGCCGCCATGGTCACCGCCGCCCGCGACGGCGCCCTGCCCGCCCTGCTCGTCGCCCTGGTGCCCGCGCTGCTCGCCGCCCGCAGCGTCCTGCGACCGGTCCGCGAGCTGCGCCGCGCGGCGGCGGGCATCGGCAGGGGCGAGCTCGACACCCGGATCGCGGTGCGCGGCTCCGACGAACTCGCCGACCTGGCATGGACGTTCAACGAGTCGTCCACCAAGCTCCAGGACTCCGTCGAGGAGTTGCGCCGGGCCGAGGAGCGAGCCAGGCGCTTCGCGTCGGACGTCTCCCACGAACTGCGCACCCCGCTCGCCGGTATGCTCGCCGTCACCGAGGTCCTGGACGAGGACGCCGGTGAACTGCGCCCCGACACCGCTGCCGCCGTCCGCCTGATCAGCGCGGAGACCGGCAAACTGGCCACCCTGGTCGAGGACTTGATGGAGATATCCCGCTTCGATGCCCGAGCGGCCGAGCTGCACCTCGACGAGGTCGACGTCGCCGAGACCATACGCAAGACCCTTCAGGGCCGCCGTTGGGAGGACCGGGTCACCACCGAACTGCCCGACGGCGTGAGGGCGGTGCTCGACCCGCGCCGCTTCGACGTGGTCGTCGCCAATCTGGTCGGCAACGCCCTGCGGCACGGTGCGGAGCCCGTCACCGTACGGGTACGGGGAGGCGCCCGGCTCGTCGTGGAGGTGGAGGACAGCGGGCCGGGCATCGACGTGGCGGTGCTCCCGCACATCTTCGACCGGTTCTACAAGGCCGACGCGGCCCGGACCCGGTCGGCGGGCAGCGGCCTCGGCCTCGCCATCGCCCAGGAGAACGTACGGCTGCACGGGGGGACGGTCGGCGCGGCGAACCGCCGAGGGGGCGGCGCGGTGTTCACCGTGGAGCTGCCGCTGGGGGAGCGGTGAGGGGCGGGCGCGTGCTCGGCGCGCTGCTGCCCGTGCTGCTGCTCGCCCCCGGGTGCGGGATCCGCGCGACGGACGTCGTGGAGGCGGGTGAACCGGCGACCGTGGAAGTGGCCCCGGCCGACCAGCTCGGCACCCTGCTGTACTTCGTGTCCTCGTCCTCGGCGTCCCGGCTGATGCCCGTCGTCCGCAAGTCCCGCACCGTGCAGGTCGGCGACAACGGGGCCTGGGAGGAGGCCGGGTCGACCGGGGCGCCCGACGCCCTCCTGCTCCTACTCCTCGGGCCCACCAGGGCGGAGCGCGACGCCGGACTACGGTCGGAGCTGCCCACCGGCCGGAGGCGCCTGGCCGTCGAGCTGAACGCGGACGGCGTGCGGGTCACCGTGGACATCCCGGTCACCGGACTCTCCCAGGCCGCCCGCCAGCAGCTCATCTGCACAGCGGCCCGGGCCCGTACGGCGGACCGGACCGAGGCGGTCACGGTGAAGGGCACGGACGGCGTCATCGGCCCGGCACACTGCTCGGTCTGACCGCGCTCCGGCCGCGCAGTCCCGGGAAGGCGGAGGAGGCTGTTGTCGAGCAGCAGGGTGACAGCGCGGATGCGGAGAGCTCGGTGTCTTCAGACGCGGTCCGCGGGTCCATCCTTGAACTCGGTTTCGTGACAGTGTCCTGAACTGCGGGAACGCGAAGGCTCTCGCTCGTGCGGGAGCCTTCGCGATGAGAGTGGAGGAGTATTCGCCGCAACCTCGCCATCGGGGTTCATCGCCAGGACGGTGCCGCCAACGTGGCCGCGGACCGGCTACGTCACCCTGCTCTCCGCTTCCCCCGCCGCTCGCCGCATCACCGACGACGGCGCCCGCGCCCGCAGCCGGTCCGGCGGGTAGAACTGCCGGGCCCAGTGGCGGAACGGGCCGATCGGGCCGTCGCCGCGGGCCAGCCGGGGCGGAGACACGTACCGCTTCGTCGCCCAGACCGGGAAGTCCTGGGACACGAAAGCGCAGTTGCCCCGGAACATCACACCCGCCAGCAGCCGGTGTACCGAGCGGCTCACCCAGCGGGCCAGCGGGGCCGGGAGGGCGGCCGGCTGGGCCACCTCGAAGCGGCTCGTCTGGCGCAGCTGGAAAGCCGCGGGCGCGATCATCGTGGTCGTGTATACGGCACAGGTGCGCACCCCGAACCGAGGAAGCGCCGTGCACACGTGCACCCGGCTGATCCCGTTGCCCTCCAGCGTCACCTCCAGCGGACTCGCTCCGAGCAGCGGCACCCGCTCCTCGGAGCGCACCGAGATCCGGAAGGACCGCCCCTCGAAGACCGCCGGCTCGGCCACCTCCGACGCGCCCCAGCCGTGCAGCGGCGTGAAGTGCCCGATGTCCACCGTGTTCTCGACCACGTCCTGGCTGTGCCCCGCCATCTCCCACGCGGCCAACCGCGGCGCCCGCGTCCCGAGCGTATGCCAGGGCGTGAGCTCCCAGTCCGGCGCCCGCCCGTCGTGGTGCCGCCACACGAAGACGGCGCCGTCTACCTCGCGCACCGGAAGCAGGGTCAGATCCGAGGACGGCGGCGGAGGCGTGCCGTACCCCGTCCGCGTGCAGGCGCCGTCCGGGCCGAAGGCGAAGCGGTGGAAGGGGCACAGCAGTTCGTCGCCCTCCAGCGCGCCGAGCCCGAGGTGCGCCCCCAGGTGGGGGCAGTACGGGCGCACCGCGCGCACCTCGCCGTCGCGGAGCCGGTAGAGCACCACGTCCTCGCCCTGGAGCGGCCGGGTCAGCAGCGCCCCCCGTACCACCTCCGAGGAGAACGCCACCGAGAACCAGCCGTCCGGGTACGGCAGGACTGGCTCGTGCGCGTCGGCCCGGCTCGGGCCCTCCGTGAGCGCCCGGGTGTGGCCGCGCCTCACAGCTCGACCAGCACCTTGCCGAAGGACGCCGCGCGGTCGGTGTACAGGCTGCGGTAGGCGGCGGGAATGGAGTCGAAGCCGTGGTGCAGGGTCTGCTGGTAGCGGATCTCGCCGGCGCGCACCAGCGGCCCCAACTCGGCGTGCAGCGCCGCCCAGTTGTCGTCGGTGAACCACTCCAACGCGAAGATCCCGCGGATCGTCGTGCGCGGGAACATGATGTACGGCAGCAGCCGGGGCCCGGTCCACTCGCCGCCGACCTGGCTCGCCCACTGCCAGCACACCGCGACCCGGCTGTCCACGGTGAGCATCGTGAAGACGGTGTCGGTCATGACCCCGCCGAGGTTGTCGAAGTACCGGTCGACGCCGTCAGGAGCCGCCTTCGCCAGGTCCTCGCGGAGCTGCGCAGGGTCTCCGCCGTGCCGGAAGACGACGACGGCGTCGAATCCGAGCGCCGTCAGCCGCGCCGCCTTCTCCGGCGAACCGGTCGTGCCCACCACCCGCGCGCCGGCCCGCTTCGCCAGCTGCCCGGCCAGCGTGCCGATCGCGCCGGACGCGCCGCTGATCAGGACCGTGTCGCCGGGCCGTACGGCCAGGAAGGTGGTGAGGGCGCCCCACGCGGTCATCCCGGCACCGCCGAGGATGCCCAGCGCGGTGCTCAGCGGCAGCGCCTCGTCGTAGTGGGCCGGGTCCAGCTTCCGGTACGCGGGGAAGACCATCGGGAACGTGCCGGTCTGCCACAGCGCCCCTGCGCCGTTACTGACCAGGTGGGTGCGCCAGCCGCCGAAGCCCTGCACGAGGTCCCCGACGCCGAACATCGCCCTCGGTCCGGCTGCCAGCACCTCCATGATCGAGTCGGCGCCCATGTGGTCGCCCACCGGGGTGTCCAGGGCGATCCCGTGGAGGTACGGGTCCACGGAGACGTACCGCGTGCGCAGCAGCATCTCGTCCTCGGCCAGGTCGGTATCGAGCTCCTCCACCACCTTCACGTACATCCTGTCCACGTCCGGCACGCCGTCGTTGTGCTCGCTGACGATCCACTTGGCGGTCTTCACGGGGTCGCTCCTGCGGGTTCGATGAGTTGTACGGGGAGAGGGGCGCTGTCGTCGACGGCGGCGGTGAACGGCCGCCCGTCGTCGCGGCAGATGAAGTGCATGACGTGCCGTCCCGAGGCCGCGGCCCGGATCAGGCCGCCGGTGGTGGCCCAGACGCCGGACAGATAGAAGTCCGCGAGCCCCGGCAGTCCCGGACCGTGTCGCTTGACCTCCTGTTCCACGGTCTCGCCGCTGTCCACGAACGGCTGCCAGCCGAGCACCGTGCCGTCGTAGTTGCCGGTGTAGCGGACCTGGGTGAGCGGAGTGGACACGTCCCGCACCGCGATCGAGTCCCGCAACCCGGGGTGCCGCTCGTCGAGGAAGTCGACGATCGTGTCCCGGACCTGCCGCTTGGCCCGCTGGTACTCGCGCCCACGTCCGACCGGCAGCGTGTGCAGCTCCTCGCCGCGGCGGATCCGGGTGAACTGTTCGGGACCGGTGCTCAGCTCCCGCCACGGCGCGATGTCGCAGAAGTACGTGGCGTACACCACGGAGGTACCCGGCGGCGACAGCTCCGGGTAGTGGCGGCTGCGGAACTGCACGTTGACGCTGGGGTGCCGGATGCCGGTGAGTCGCTTCGCGACCACGTCCTCCAGGAGGTACGTGGTGCAGGGCTCGCCGTCCGGGAAGGGCCGGCGCAGCCCCAGGAAGACCGTGAGGTAGCCGGGGAAGACCATGTCGGGTTCCGTGATGGTCCGGGTGTACAGCTCCCGGTACGTGTCGGTGAGGTAGCGGCCCTTCAGCAGGTCGAGGAGGGTTGTGCGCCCGTCGCAGGCGGAGACCACGATGTCCGCCCGCAGCTCCGTGCCGTCGCTCAGCCGGACCCCGGCCGCCCGGTCGTTCTCCACCAGGATCTCCACGACCCTGGAGTTGTACATGACTTCGCCCCCGAGCCCCCGGTAGCGCTCCTCGACCGAGCGGGCCAGGCCCAGCGAGCCGCCTTCGGGGACACCGGCCGAGGCGTCGGCGTGCGCCGCGAGCTGGAAGTAGAACGGCAGCACGGGGAAGTTGGGATGCTTCTCGTACAGGATGAAGTTGAACGCCTCGCGCAGCAGCGGGTCCCGGAAGCGCAGCGAGTAGTCCCGCATCAGCGTGCCGATGGAACGCTGGATCACGTTGAAGTAGGGGACCAAGGACGCCAGCATCCGCCAGCGCTCCAGGCGGCCCATGAGCCCGACCGGAGTGAGGAACGGGTAGCGGGCGAGTGCCTTGCGGAAGGTCCGTAGCCCGGCGCAGAAGTCGCGGATCACCCGGGCGTCGCCGGGGGAGAGGGCGAGCAGATGCGCTTCGAGGCGGTCCGGATCGGAGTAGAAGTGGACCGCTCGCCCGTCCCGCCCGCGCACCGTGTTGAACACGTCGAAGTTGCGCATCCGCTTGCCCTGGAGGGCGCCGAGCTCCAGCCAGATCTGGTGCATCTCGTTGCCCGGCCCGCTGCCGAGCAGCCAGCTCACACAGCAGTCGAGGGTGAAGTCGCCCCGGTCCCAGGCGGTGCAGGAGCCGCCCGGGATTTCGTGCATCTCCAGCACCCTGCTGCGATAGCCGTTCATCTGGGCGTAGCAGCCGGTGGAGAGGCCGCCGAGCCCTCCGCCGACGATCAGCATGGTCTTCCTCGTCATTCGGCCACCGCCGCGTTCCCGGCGTTGCCCCGCTGTTCGAGTCGGGGCAGCCGGCCCAGCTTCCCGGGATGCCACGGCCCGGCACCCTCGCTCGGCCAGGCCCGGAAATCCCGGCCGAGCTCGTCGCAGAGGAACTGGACCGCGTACCGGCCACTGGTCGCGGCCCGGATCAGGCCGCCCATCCCGGTCCACTGCCCGGCCATCGAGAAGCCGCTCAGCCCCGGCAGCCGCATCCGGTCCCGGTCCACCAGTGCGGTCGACACGTCGTCGGCCTCGGAGAACGCCTTCCAGGCCAGGATGCTGCCGTAGGTGTTGCCGGTGTACCGCTCCGTCGTCGCCGGCGTCGCCACGTCCACCAGCTCGATCCGCTCCTTGAGGCCCGGATGACGCTCGGCCAGGAAGCCCCGCAGGTAGTCGACGACCTCCTGCTTGCGCTCCCTGTACGCCCGCCGGTCCGCCTTTCGTAGATCCTGCCAGGACCGGTGGTCGGTGAAGTACGTGCAGTGCAGCACCGACTTCCCGGCCGGCGCGAAGCCGTCGGCGTAGTCGGACCGCCGCTGCACCACCAGGCTGTGCTGGAGGCTCCCCGGCAGCGCCGCGCCCCGCTCCGGACCGAGGAGGTACGTGGTGCTGTGTGGCTCACCGGCGGGCAGCGGGCCGTCGATCCCGACGAACGCGGAGACCACCGCCGGATACAGGTTGTCCGGCCGGTCCAGCAGCTCCGTGTACAGCCGCTCGGTGCGCGGGCTGCTCCACCGCCCCTCCAGCAGCCGGTCCAGCACCGTCGGTCCGTCGCAGGCGGCGATCACATGGTCGGCGAAGTGCTCCTGCCCGTCCCGCAGCCGTACGCCGACCGCCCGCCCGTTCTCGACGAGGATCCGCTCCACCCGGGCGCGGTAGCCGATGTGCCCGCCGAGGCCCGTGTAACGCTCCTCCACCGACCGGGCCAGACCCAGCGAACCACCCTCAGGGAAGCCCGCGTTGCCGTTGAAGGCGCAGGACATCGTGAAGAGGAAGGGGAGCAGCGGGAAGCCGGTCAGCTCTTGGAGGAACATGTTGGGGAACGCCTGGCGCAGCAGTGGGTCCTCGAAGCGGTCCGCGAACCGGCGCATCGGCGTGGCCGCGGTGCGCCAGTACAGCCGGAACGCCGGCAGGATCGCGAGCAGCGTTCGCGTCTTCTCCGTCAGGGACTTCAGCGGCGGCGGCTTCACCTCCCAGTGCGGAGCGAGCCCCGCGAAGCGCCTGAGGTCCCGGCAGAACGCCCGGATCAGACGCTCGTCGCCGGGCGAGATCTCCAGCAGGTGCTTCTGGAGCCGGTCCGGGTCGTTGTAGAAGGTGACGGACCGGCCGTCCTCCGTCACCACCCGGTTGAACTGGTCGAAGTGGGTGATCCGCTTCCCGTCCAGCGCCCCGAGCTCGCGCCACACGTCGTTCGCTCCGGTCCCGGGTGCGGTGCCGATCAGCCAGTCGATGCAGTAGTCGAAGAGGTAACCCTGGCGAGCCCAGGCGGTGCAGCAGCCGCCTGGCAGCACGTGCTTCTCGAAGATCCGGCTCTCCAGCCCGCTCATCTGCGCGTAACAGCCGGCGGCCAGACCCGACATGCCCGCGCCGATGATGATCACCCGGGGCCGCCCGTTGGGAGGCCGGGCCTCCCAACGGGGCCCGCCGTCACGCACGCCCATCCGCGGCACCTCCCGCCAGCAGCGCCCGGACCAGCTCCGCGTTCCCGTCGAGGAACGGGCCGTCGAGCATCTCGGCGTGCTGGCCGTGCCCTTCGCGTACGGTGCACCCGGCGGCGGTGACCCCGTGCCAGCTGCCGGGCTCGTCCGCCGCGAAGCGGAGCAGCTTGTCCTGGTCGGAGATCACCGCGATCGGCGCGTCGAGCACACCGAGCGACGGGTGAGCACCGCAGTGCGCCAGGTACTCGCGGGCCTGCTCCACGGTCTCCCGGGCGATGATCTCGGAACCGGTGTGCCGCCGCAGGTGCTCCGCGAGTTCCGCCTCGAACTCGGCCAGGTGCTTCTCGCCGAGGGCGACGGCCTCTGCGATCCGGTACGAGTCCATGATCAGCACGAGGTCCACCGCGCGGCCCCGCCGCTCCAGCTCTCCGGCGATCTCGAACGCGAGGTTGCCGCCGAGGGAGTAACCGAACAGCGTGTACGGCCCGCCCGGGTGCAGCTCCTCGGCCAGATCCGCGTACCGGGCCGCCTTGTCCGGCCCCGACAGGTAGTTGAACGCGGCGAGGCGGTGCTCGGGCAGCCTCGCCGCGAGCTGCCGGTACACCAGCCCGTGCCCGCCCGCGGGCGGCAGGCAGAACACCGTCGCCGCCGGGTCCGCGCCCGGGTTGAACCACAGGTACGGCTCGGCGCCGGGCAGCCGCCCGGTGACGACGTCCTCCAGGGTGCGGGCCATGCCGTGCAGGGTGCTGGTCCGGAACAGCCGCCCGACCGGCACGGACGCGTTGAACTCGGTCCGCAGGTGGTGGATCAGTTCGATCAGTTTGATCGAACTGCCGCCCGCCTCGAAGAAGTCGTCCCGCAGGCCCGGTCGCTCCAGCCCGAGCAGCGACCGCCAGTGCGCCGTCATCCGCGTCTCGTACAGCGTCACCGGCGGTTCGTACCTCTCCGGTCCCGCCTCCGCGCGCGGCTCCGGCAGGGCGCCGAGATCGACCTTGCCATTCGTGCTCAGCGGCAGCGCGGGCAGCTCCGTGAAGTGCGCCGGGATCAGATACGTCGGCAGCTGCTCCGCGAGGTGGCGGCGCAGCTCCCGGGTGTCGGCCACCGCGCCCGGCGCGGGCACGCAGTAGGCGCACAGCACGTTCTCGCCCGTCTCGTCCCGCCGTACCGTCACGCACACCTGCGCCAGTTCGGGGCGGGCGGCCAGCCGTGCCTCGATCTCCCCGGTCTCCACCCGGTGGCCGCGCACCTTCACCTGCCCGTCGGCCCGCCCGAGGAGGTGCAGCACCCCCTCCGCGTCCCAGTGCCCGAGGTCTCCCGTCCGGTACAGCCGTACGGGTTCGCCGGCCGGTTCGAGGGTCACGAACCGCTCGGCCGTCCGCTCCGGATCGCCCAGGTAGTGGTCGGCGACACCGGCGCCGCCGATCCACAGCTCACCGGCCACCCCCGGCGGCACCGGCTCGCCGTGCCGGTCGAGGACGTACAGCTCGCTGTTGGGCAGCGGCCGGCCGA
The DNA here is from genome assembly GCF_052542855.1 of Streptomyces sp. SAS_281. Taxonomy (NCBI): domain Bacteria; kingdom Bacillati; phylum Actinomycetota; class Actinomycetes; order Kitasatosporales; family Streptomycetaceae; genus Streptomyces; species Streptomyces sp. SAS_281. Next base: position 17,183 of record NZ_JBMNDO010000037.1, on the reverse strand, counting down.
CCGGCACCATCCGGCCCGGCTCCAGCCCTTCCGCCGGCCCCTCGTAGTAGGCGCTGTCGATGGTGGCCTCGGTCAGCCCGTACGAGTTGACCACCCGGGTCCCCGGCCCGCACAGCGCGACGAGCCTCCGGTGCTCGCCCGCCCGCCAGGCGTCCGAGCCGACGATCACCAGGCGCATGAACTCCAGGCCCAGCCCCTCCCGCTCGCAGTGCGCCAGCAGCCCGCGCGCCACCGACGGCACGAACTCGCCGCAGTCCACGCCCTCCGCGCGCATGGTCCGGTAGAGCCGTGCGGTGTCGAAGAGGAGGTCCCGGTCGACGAGGACCAGCATCCCGCCCGAACACAGCGCCCGGACCAGGTCTCCGGTGAACACGTCGAAGGAGACGCCCGCCATCTGCAGGTGCACCCGGGCGTCGGTGTCCAGCCGGTACTCCTGCTGCCAGGCGACGAACACCGAGGCCAGGTTGCGGTGGCTGACCCGCACCGCCTTGGGGCGGCCGGTGGAACCCGAGGTGTGGATCACGTAGGCCGTCTGGTCGAGGCCCACGGCCGGCTCCGGCCGCTCCTCGGCCCCCGGCCGGTCCAGCTCGTCGAGGGTGACCGGCTGTCCCGGCAGCCGGGGCGCCTGGCCCCGCCGCCCGTCGGTCAGAACCAGAGTGGCCCCGGCGTTCTCCATCAGCTCGGCCAGCCGCTCCGCCGGGTGGTCGGGGTCCAGCGGCAGATAGGCGCCCCCGGCCCGCCACACCGCGAGCAGCGCGATCACCAGCTCGGGCGACTTCGCGAGACGCACCGCCACCACCGTCCCGGCGCCGACGCCGCGTTCGCGCAGCGAGGCAGCCACGCGCCGCGAGCGCTGGTCCAGCTCCCGGTAGCCGAGCCGCCGCCCGCCCGGCACGGACACCGCGACCGCCTCCGGGTGCTGCGCGGCGATCTTCCCGATCAGCTCGTGCACCGGCACGTCGTGGTCGATCCGTCGGCCGACCCCGCCGAACCCGGTGATGATCCGCTCCCGTTCCCCGGCCCCCAGCATCGGCAGCCGTCCCGCCGGGCTCTCGCCCTCCGCGCGGGTCAGGCCGTCGAGGAGGTTGCGGTAGTGCGCGGCCATCCGACGGATCGTCGCCGCGTCGAACAGGTCGGTGTTGTACTTCAGCACGCAGTGGAAGCGCCCGTCGGACCGGTCCTCGTACGCGGACAGCGTGACATCGAACTGCCCTTCCTCCTCAGGGAGTTCGATGTACTCAAGGGTGTACCCGAAGCGCTCCACGGCCACCTTGTGGGTGAGCAGGATGAACATCGCCTGGAAGACCGCCGAGCGGCTCGGGTCGTGCGGGAGGCCCAACTGCTCCACGAGCAGCACGAACGGGTACTCCTGCTTGTCGAGGCCCCCGAGGACGGTGTCCCGCACCCGGCCCAGCAGCCCGGCAACCGACGGTTCCCCCGCCAGGCTCACGTGCAGCGGCAGCGGATTGACGAAGTAGCCGTAGACCGTGGCGAACTCCTCCTCGGTGCGGCCGGTGACGGGGCTGCCGACCACGATCTCGTCCTGCCCCGACCAGCGGTGCAGCAGCAGGTAGTACGCGGTGAGCAGCACCGTGAACACGGTGACGTTGTGCTCCCGTGCCAGCGTCTGCACCCGGGCGCTGAGCTCGTCGTCGAGCTGGAAGAACTCGGAGGCGCCGTTGTCGGTCTGCACCGGCGGGCGCGGCCGGTCGGTGGGCAGTTCGAGCGCCGGGACCTCCCGCGGCAGGTGCTCCCGCCAGTACTCCAGCATCCGCCGCGCCTCGGGCCCGGCCAGAAAGCGGTTCTGCCGGTTGAGGAAGTCCAGGTAGCGGGCCCGGACCGGGGCCAGCTCCGCAGGCCGGCCGGTGCGCAGCCCGTGGTAGACCTCGAACAGCTCCTCGATGAAGGTGAAGGTGGAGATCGCGTCCGAGACGATGTGGTGGACCGCCTTCATCAGCACCCAGCGGTCCGGGGCCCGTCGGAACAGCCGCAGCCGCACCAGAGGATCCCGCTCAAGGTCGTACGGCCTGCGGTACTCCGCTACCAGCCGGGTGCGGACCTCGTCCCAGGGCAGCCCGGACACATCGAGAAGACCGGTGTCGGCGATGGCCTCGGGCCGCACCCGCTGGACCGGACGCCCGTCCTCGGTGGTGATGTTGACGCGCAGGCTCGGATGCCGGGCGATCAGCGTCCGGAAGGCATCGAACAGCAGCTCCGGGTCGAGCTCCGCGCGCACCTCCACCGCGCCGCCGATGTTGTACGCGAAGCCGTCCGGGTTGAGCTGCCGGAGGAACCACAGGGCCTGCTGGTTGTGGGTGAGTGGGTAGCACGCCTCGTCGGTGAACAACTCCACCGCCGTCTCCGCCACCGGACCCCCGGCCGCCGCGAGCTCGGTCAGCCCCGCGTGCAGCCGCTCGGTCAGCTCGATCACCGGCCCATTGCTGAGCAGCGCCACCACCGGAAGCGAGACCCCCAGCTCGGTGTGGGTCCGGGCCCGCAGCTCCATGGCGAGCAGCGAGTCCAGACCGAGGGAGCCGAGCCGGGCGTCCGCGTCGACCAGCTCCGGCCGCACCCTCAGCACACCCGCCGCGAGGGCCGCGAATCGCTCGGCGACCAATGCCGTCCGCGCCGTCTCGTCGGCGGCGCGGAACGCGTCGAGCAGACTGCCGCCCTGCCCCGCCGGGACCTCCCGCGCCGCCGCGGCGGCGAGCGCCGACACCAGTGGCGGCGGGGTGGGATACCAGGACAGGAACACCGGCCAGTCCACCACCGCGGCCACGAGCAACTGGGCCCGGTCCTGCCCGATCACCCGCTCCAGGACCGCCATGCCCGCCTCCGGCGCCAGCGAGCTCATCCCGCGCGCATCCCGGTAGTGGGCGACCAGCCCGAGCTCCTCGATCATGCCGGTGGCCCACGGCCCCCAGTCCAGGCTGAGCGCGGGCATACCGAGCGCCCGGCGGTGATGGGCGAGCGCGTCCAGGAACGCGTTCCCGGCCGCGTAGTTGACCTGACCGGCCGTGGTCAGCAGCGAGGCGACCGACGCGAACAGTACGAAGTGCTCGACCGGCTCGTCGCGCAGCAGCCGGTGCAGCAGGTACCCGCCATGCACCTTCGGCCCGTAGCCCGCGTCGAACGCTTCGCGGTCCAACGACGGCAGCAGGACGTCCCGCACCTGTCCCGCGAGGTGGAACACACCCCGCACCGGCGGCAGACCGGCGGCCCGGCGCCCGGCCAGCCAGCCCTCCATGGCCGCAGCGTCGGTCACGTCCACCGCGGCGACCTGCACCTCTGCGCCGAGCACTTCGAGCTCACGCAAGAACGCGACCCGCCGCCCCTCGGGGCCGCCCGGATCGAGCCCCCGCCACGCGCCGCGTTCCGGCACGCCGGTGCGGCCGAGCAGGACCAGGCGCCGGGCCCCGCGCCGTACCAGGGTGCGGCAGAGCAGCTGCCCCAGCGCCCCGAACGCGCCCGTGACCAGATAGGCGCCGTCCGCGCGCAGCCGCAAGGGCAGCGGACGGGTCAGCCCCGCGGGCGGACGCAGCCGGCTGAGGTGCCGCCGCCCGGACCGCAGCGCGATCTCGCTCTCGCCGTCGTCCGCCGTGAGCGCGCGCAGCAGCACCTCGGCCTCGCCGGGATCCCCGGCCGGGTCGAGATCGATCAACTTGCCGCTGTGACCGGTGAGCTCCTGCTGCCACAGCACTCGGCCGATGCCCCAGGCGGGCGCGCCGAACGGCTCCACCGGCTCGCCCGGCACCACCGCCTGGGCGCCCCGGGTGACGATGTGCAGGCGCCCCTCCGGGCACGCCTCGGGCAGCACCTGGGCGAGCAGGACCAGCGAGTAGCCGCCGACCGTGCCGATCCCGTCGAGGTCCGCCGCGCCGACCGTGTCCAGCGGGGGCAGATCGAGGTTCCACAGATGGACCACGGCTCCGAATCCCGGCCCGATTTCGGCGAACAGCCTGCGCAGATCGGCCGCCGAATCGGGTCGCACGGTCATGTGCCGGGCTCCGCTTCGGTACCGGCTGCCCGGACGGACCAGCCGGCACCGCCCGCCACGCGCCACGACCGCCTCGGCCATCCGCGCGCCGAGCCCGCCCTCGTCGGCGAAGACCACTAGGCCGGGTGCGGTGAAGCCGTCGGGACCATCCCCGGTTGCCTCTTCGGTCCCGCCGTCCTCCGGTGCCTCGGTGGGCGCCTCCTCCCAGACCACCTCGGCCAGCCAGCCGTCGATGGTGCCGAGCTTCACCGAGGAGGCCACCCGGTCCACCGCCGTCGCGCGGAAGCCGCTGATCCGGCCGAGCGGCGTCCCGTCCTCGGCGTACAGGGCGAGGTCGCCGACCAGTTCCTCATCGCTCTCCGCGGTCACGGTCGCGTGCGCCCACAGGGCCCGGTCGCCGACCGCGTCCAGCCGCAGCTCCGCGATGCCGACGGGCAGCCGGATCCCGGCGGACCGGCTGTCGTCCGGTGTCATCGCGGTGAGCATGGTCTGGAAGCAGGCGTCGAGGAGCACGGGATGCACATGGCATTCCGCGGCCCCGTCGCCCATGCCCGGGGTGGGCCGGATCAGCGACAGCGCCTGGCCGGGCGCCGTCCACACCTCGTCGATCGCCCGGAACGCCGGACCGTAGTGGTAGCCGAGCGCCGCCAGCTCGCCGTAGCACGCTTCCCGGTCGAGCCGACGCCCCGCCCGCGCCCGTACCGCGTCCGTGTCCAGCGGTTCCGCGAGCCGGCGCGGCTGCCCGGTGCGGACGACCCCGCTCGCGTGGACCGTACGGTCCGGAGCCCCGGTCCCGGAACCGGCGAGGGAGGCGATGGTGAACCCGGCCTCCTCCGGCGCGAAGGCGAGCTGGACGGTCGTCGCCTCGCCGTCGGGCAGGAACAGGGCCCGGGGGAACTCGACGTCGGCCAGTGTCGCCGTGTCGCCGCCGGTCAGGGCCCGGACCGCCTGCGCGGCCATCTCCAGGTACCCGGCGGCCGGGAACACCGTGCTGTCCTCGATCCTATGGTCGGCCAGGTACGGCAGCCGCTCGGTGTCCAGGCGGCTCTCCCAGGTCGGCTGCAGCGCGGAGGTCCGCCGGCCGAGCAGCGGGTGGTCCAGCCGGCCGAGCCGGATCTGCTCCACCGGCGCGGGCTCCACCCAGTACCGCTCCCGCTGCCACGGATAGCCCGGCAGCGGCACCGGCCGCCCCACGGGCTGGAGCACCGACCAGTCCACGTCGACGCCCAGCGTGTACAGCTCCGCGAGGGAGCGGGCGAAACGCCCGGGCTCGTCCTCCCGGCGCCGGATCGACGGCAGCGTCACCCCCTCGACCGCCCGGCCCTCCAGGCACTCCCGGATCGAGTGGCCGAGCACCGGGTGCGGACCGATCTCCAGGAACAGCGTGTACCCGTCGTCGACCAACCGGTCGACCGCGGCACGGAACCGCACGGGCCGCCGGACGTTCTCCCACCAGTACGCGGCGTCCAGTTCCGGCCCCCGCGCACGCCCCTCACGGGCGGTCAGATACAGCGGGAGACCGGCGGCGCGCGGCGCGATCCCGGCCAGCGCCTCGCGCAGCTCGGCCTCGATCGGGTCCATCCGCACGCTGTGGTACGGCACTTCGACGTCGAGGAACCGGGCGAAGACCTGCTCCCGCTCCAGCCGCCCGGCGAGCTCCCCGAGGGTGTCCCGGTCCCCGGACAGCGTCACCGACGCCGGGCTGTTCACGGCGGCGACCGACACGTGGTCCCGGTACGGGCGGACCAGCCGCTCGGCCTCCTCCTCGGACAGGTTCGCCGCCAGCATCACGCCGGCGCCCGCGAGCCGGTGCTGGAGGGCGCTGCGCGCCAGCACGATCCGGACGGCGTCCTCCAGGCCGTACACCCCGGCCTGGTGGAAGGCCGCGATCTCGCCGGTGCTGTGCCCGACGACGGCGTCCGGCCGCACCCCGTGGTGTTCCCACAGCGCCGCGAGCCCCGCCTGGACGGCGAAGTTGGCGGGCTGGGCGAGCCAGGTCTCGGCCATCCGGGACTCCGCCTCGGGCCGGGTCAGCTCGTCGAGCAGCGACCAGCCCGCCTGGCGCCGGACCTCCCGATCGCAGCGCTCGACCGCCTCCCGGAACACGGGCTCGGCGTCCAGGAGCTCGCACCCCATGCCCCACCACTGCGGCCCCATGCCAGTGAACACCCACACCAGCCGCTGCGCCCCGGGCTCCCGGAGGCGGCCCCGCACGGCCTGGGGGTGCTGCTCCCCGCGCTCGCAGGCGGCCAGTACCTCGTCGAGGGAGCCGGGCGGGCCGAGGGGGGAGTGGACGACGGCGAGGCGCTCCTCGAAGTGCTGGCGGCGGTGGGCCAGGGTGTGCCCGAGGTCCGCGAGGGACACTCCGGCGGCAAGTTCGCGGCGGACGCCCGCGGCCAGTTCGGCCGGGCCCGACGCGTGCCGGGCGCTCAGCGGGAGGACCGAGCGGGCGGGCGTCCGGGCCGTCGCGCGCGGGTCCTCCGGCGGGCGGGGCGGCGCCTCCTCCAGCAGCACGTGTGCGTTGGTGCCGCCGAAGCCGAAGGAGTTGACGCCTGCCCGCGCGGGTCCCTCGTGCTCCGGCCAGTCGACCGGTGCGGTCGGGATCTCGAAGGGCAGTGCAGCGAAGTCGATGGCGGCGTTGGGCTGTTCGAGGTTCAGGTGCGGTGGGATGCGGCGGTGCCGGAGGGCCAGCGCCGTCTTGATCAGGCCCGCGACGCCGGCGGCGGCCTCCGTGTGTCCGATGTTGGTCTTGACCGAGCCGACGTAGCACCGTGCCCCGGGCGCCCGGCCCTGCGCCAGCACCCGGCCGAGCGCCCGCGCTTCGATCGGGTCGCCGACGGGGGTGGAGGTGCCGTGCGCCTCGACGTACTGGAGGCTGCCCGGTGTCACTCCCGCCTCGGCGCAGACCCGCTCGATGAGCGTGGCCTGGGCGTCGGCGCTGGGCACGGTGATGCCGTTGGTGCGTCCGTCCTGGTTCACTCCGCTGCCGATCACCACGGCGTGCACCGGGTCGCCGTCGCGAAGCGCGTCCGAGAGGCGCTTGAGCGCCACGACGCCGACGCCCTCGGCCCGTACGTATCCGTCGGCGGAGGCGTCGAAGGCGCGGGAGCGTCCGTCGGGGGAGAGGAAGCCGCCCTTGGTCTCGGCGATGGTGTACTGCGGCGCGAGGTGCAGCAGGGTGCCTCCGGCCAGGGCGAGTTCGCTCTCGCCGCGCTGCAGGCTCTGGCAGGCCAGGTGGACCGCGACCAGGGAGGAGCTGCACGCCGTGTCGATCGAGACGCTGGGGCCGCGGAAGTCGAGGCAGTGCGAGATGCGGTTCGAGACCATCGTCATCATCGTGCCGGTCGCGGTGTGCGCGGCCAGCGTCTCGAAGCCGAGGTCGGCGAACTGCAGGATTTTGTAGTCCAGGGTGAAGGCGCCGATGAAGACGCCGACGTCCCGCCCGGCCAGTTCGGCGGGTCGCTGCCCGCCGTCCTCCAGCGCCTCCCAGGACACCTCCAGGAGCTTGCGCTGCTGCGGGTCCATGTGCTCGGCCTCGCGCGGGCTGATCCCGAAGAAGTGGGGGTCGAACTCGTCGAAGCCGTCGATGTAGCCGCCCCGGCCGCCGGTCAGCCGGCCCCGCTTGGCCGGGTCGCGGCTGCCGAGGGTGGTGGTGTCGTACCGGTCCGTCGGGGTGGGGACGAGACAGTCCCGGCCTTCGATCAGATTGCGCCAGAAGGACCGGTGGTCACCCGCGTGTCCGGGGAGCCGGCAGCCGATGCCGATGATGGCGACCTTGTCGCGGTGAGCGGCGCTGGGTGAGTCCGTCATGGTCCAATCCGGTGGAGACGACGCCTCGGTACGGGCCGGGCGGGGGCGTACGGGGGCACGACGCCGGTACGGCGCGGTACGGGGCGGGGAGCTCGCGGTGCGGAGCGGATGTGCGCGGTACGGGGGACTACGCGGTGTGGGGCGGGCGGCGCACGGGGTGGAGCAGGCTGGCGACGATCGAGCCGGTCTCCGGGAACGTGGCGGGGCTCTTGACACCGACGATCGCCGGGCGGCGGTCCGGTCGCCAGGTGAAACTGCCGAAAAGGCGGTCCCAGACCGAGAGGTCCACGCCGAAGTGACCGGCCTCGGCCAGGTCGGCGCTGTGGTGCAGCCGGTGTTGCTCGGGGCTGGCCAGGACGTGGTGGAGCGGACCGAGTCGGACGTCCACGTTCGCGTGCACGAAATAGCCTTGGACAAGAGTGAAGAGCGCCACCGCGAAAAGGCAGTCGGCGGAGAATCCGAGAAATCCCAGTGTCAATTGGACAGCGCCCTGCTTGAAGGCGACATCCAGTAGGTGGTTGACGCCGTTATTGGCGACGTTCACTTTTCCCGGAACGTGATGAATTCCGTGTACCTTCCACAGCCACCGATTTGAATGCGCCCAGCGGTGGGCGAGGTAGCCGGTCAGCGAGGAGGCCAGCAGCGCGAGGGGCACCTCGGCCCTGAGCGCGAGCCCAGGTCCCGTGACGGGGGTCGCGGCCAGAACGGCCGCGACGACCGACTGGCCGAGCACGGCGCCGACCATCGTGAACCCGAAATAGGCTGCGTACCAGCACAGTTCCCGGCCGCTCGGGTGCCAGTCGGTCCGGTGCGGGATCAGCCGCTCCAGCGCCGCGAGATAGACGATGGTGCCGATCAGGAAGAGCTGGACTGCCCGGCCCCGGTCCCAGTCGAAGCGCAGAACCGAGATGAAGAGCCAGATTGCGGACAGGAGCAGAATTGGGTACGCGGCGTAGCGGAGACACTCGCGGGCGGACGCGCCGGCGGTCCACGCATTCGCTGGCAGCGACCCCGTTTCGGGTCGATCTTCCATATGGAGAATCTCCATCACATCCGAATAGGGGGTTCGCAGAGTAGCAGCGGACGTGAGGGGCCGTGAATGAGTGAACGGCGTTTTTTGGCCAGCGCGGTAAGGGGGCGCACGAGGGTAATTTATAAGAAGAAGTTCTTTTCACTGCCCGGTGCCCGTGGGGCGGGGTGGGGGGCACGGGGTTCCGGTGACCGAAAGTAACGATTCCGCACTCGCGGGGGCGCCGCCGGCCACGCGGTCGCCACTCGCGTTGAGAGCGGTTACCGCGGGTCCCGGGCCCGGCGGATGTGCCCGAAACCATCACCCCGTGGGAGCGTGTGTGGGGCCACGGGCGGAACGCGAGCCGTACGACTCGGGCGGCCGGACCGCACAGGAGCCCGCAAGGAGAGAACGGCCCGGGTATTCAGGCTCGCTCAACCTGGCGGCCCGTCAACGTTGCAGGCGATCGAGCGAGGGACGACCCCAGGCCGCCGGAGACTCCCGTGTGGGCAGGGGCATTGTGTGGAGTGATCTTGCCCGGGTGCGCCAGGTGAGCCCGAGGCCGGTCAGGGGGCGGCACTGGTCGCGGGCGGCGCGGCGAAGGGCCGCGGCCGTGTTGGCGGCACCGTCCTGGCGATGAACCCCGATGGCGGGGTTGCGCAGGGATGCCATGGTGCGGGGCAGATGACCGCCCTGCGCAGGCGCTCCGCCCGGTCGCCGCCGAGTGGACCGACGCCGTGACCGGGCTGCTCCACCCGCGCACGGACGCGGCCACCGCACGCGCCCTGGTCGCCCTGAGCATCCAGGTGCTGCTCACCGGCGGCGCCTACGACGAGGCGTACGCGCGCGAAACAGCTGGGCAGGATCGTGGGCTGAAGGGCCCGTCAGCGCCGGGACAGCCCCGCGAACCAGCGGGCGATGCGCGGGGTCGCCGCCATGTTCGACCGCAGATGGCGCGAGCCGGTGGTAGACGGCCGTGCCGAGGTCGACGACCGGGGCGTGCACCCCGTTCCTGGCGAGCAGCGCCCGCAGCTCCGCGCCACCGAAGTCGTAGGCCCCGCTGACCGGCGCCACTGGATGGGGGCATGGACCACTGCGACGGTGACAGCGGGGACGGGGGGCGCTCCCCCGCACCGGCGGCCTGCGGACAGGGACTTTGCCGGGAGCTGCGTGTCCTGTAGCCGGGCGCCCCCGGGAGGAGACGCGACCGGCGGACGCCTGGCGTCGAACATCGTCACTGGCCAATGACTTCATTGTGGGTGCCGCAGAGAAACCCCTACCGTTCGACACCGCCCCCCCCGACGCAGAATTCGGTCCGCTCGCCGGTGCCCTGCTGCGCGACGTCGTGGGACAGGATCCGGGCGTGCGCCTCGCAGTCCTTGATCAGCGCGGAGAGCTCCAGCAGGGCGAACACGTCGTGGCGGTGGACCGAGCCGTCGCCGCCCGCGTCGCGGTTGACGACGAGCAGGCACTCGGAGTTCCCCGGCAGGCCGAAGAACGCCTGCTTGCGGCGGAGCCCGCGGCGCCACAGACAGGTGCGCGCGAGCCAGCCGAGGGCGGCGCCGATGCCGGCGGCTATCACGCCCAGCACGATGTTGCGTACGTCGTCAGTCAGGGGCGGGCACGTTAGCGGGCATTCGGCCTCACGTCCGAGGCGGTCCTGACGGGGCGGCCGGGGCGGCGTTACCCTGCGCGGACGATCCTTCACCGGAGGTTGCGCATGCGACGGTCCATCAGGCGGAATGTGTCGTTGGCGGCGATCCTGGCCGCCGTCGTGTCGGTCGGGGCCGCCGCCCCCTCCTCGTCCGCCCACCCCTCGGCGCCACCGCCCAAGTCACCCCTCGCGGTGGGGTACGGGGGAGCGGTGTCCAGCGTCGACGCGGACGCCACGGCCGCCGGTATCGAGGTGCTGCGCAAGGGCGGCAACGCGGTCGACGCCGCCGTGGCCACGGCCGCCGCGCTCGGCGTCACGGAGCCGTACTCGGCAGGGCTCGGCGGCGGTGGCTACTTCGTCTACTACGACGCCCGCAGCCACACCGTCCGCACCATCGACGGCCGCGAGACCGCACCGCGCAGCGCCGACTCCTCCCTCTTCCTGGAGAACGGCAAGCCGCTCGCCTTCGCCGACGCCGTGACCAGTGGGCTCGGTGTCGGCACCCCCGGCACCCCCGCCACCTGGGACACGGCCCTGAACGCCTGGGGCAGCAAGTCGCTCCGGCAGGTCCTCAAGCCCGCCGAGCGGATCGCCCGGGACGGCTTCGTCGTAGACGAAACGTTCCGCTCGCAGACGGCCGGGAACGAGGAGCGCTTCCGGGACTTCCCGGCCACCCGCGACCTCTTCCTGCCCGACGGGAAGCTCCCCGTGGTCGGCTCGGTCCTCAGGAACCCGGACCTGGCGCGCACCTACGAGGAGGTCGGCCGCAAGGGGGTGGACGAGCTCTACCGGGGCGAGCTCGCCCAGGACGTCGTACGGACCGTACGCAAACCGCCCGTCGACCCGGCGTCCGACCGGGTGGTGCGCCCCGGCGACCTGACCGCCCGGGACCTGCGCTCCTACCGCGCGCTGCGCCAGGCGCCGACGAAGGTGAACTACCGAGGGCTCGACGTGTACGGCATGGCCCCCTCCTCGTCCGGTGGCACGACGGTGGGCGAGGCCCTCAACATCCTGGAGCCGACGGACCTCTCGCGGGCGAACGAGGCCCAGTACCTGCACCGTTACATCGAGGCGAGCCGCATCGCCTTCGCCGACCGGGGCCGCTGGGTCGGCGACCCCGCGTTCGAGGACGTCCCGACGAAGGGCCTCCTCAGCCAGCGGTTCGCGAACGCGCGGGCGTGCCTGATCAAGGACGACGCGGTGCTGACCAGCCCGCTTGCACCGGGCGACCCGCGCCACCCCGGCGCCTGCCGGTCCACGGGGAAGGCCGCGCCGACCACGTACGAGGGTGAGAACACCACGCACCTGACGACCGCCGACAAGTGGGGCAACGTCGTCGCGTACACCCTGACCATCGAGCAGACCGGCGGCAGCGGGATCACCGTGCCGGGACGCGGCTTCCTGCTCAACAACGAGCTGACCGACTTCTCCTTCGCGCCGGCCGACCCCGCCGTCCACGACCCGAATCTGCCCGGCCCCGGCAAGCGCCCGCGCTCCTCGATCTCGCCGACCATCGTGCTCCGGCACGGCGAGCCGGTCCTGGCCCTCGGCTCGCCCGGCGGCGCCACCATCATCACCACCGTGCTCCAGACGCTGACCGGCAAGCTGGACCGGGGGCTGCCGCTGGTCGACGCCATCGCCGCACCCCGGGCCAGCCAGCGCAACGCCCCGGCGACCGAACTGGAACCGGCGCTCTGGAACAGCCCGCTGCGGGCGAAGCTGGAATCGCTCGGCCACGTCTTCAAGCTCAACCCGGAGATCGGCGCGGCGACCGGCGTACAGCGGCTGCCCGACGGCCGGTGGCTCGCCGCGGCCGAGAAGGAACGGCGCGGCGGCGGCTCGGCGATGGTGGTGAGGCCGAGCGGGCGGCCCTGACCGCACACCTCACCGGGGGGCACGGCACGACCACCATCTCCTCGCCGGAAGGGCGCTCCCCCCGTGCGCATGCGAACGCTTGCCCTCGTCACGGCCTCCGGTGCCGCGCTGCTCACCGCCGGCACACCGGCCCCCGTCACCCTCGCGGTGGCGGGGAAGCCGGACCCCGCCCTCACCGCCCCCGCGCCCCGGCCCGTCCGCCCGGCCGTTCCGCTCGCCCTGGTGGCGCAGGTGCACCGGGCGCCCGCCCGGGCCCACCGGTCCGAACCGGCGCCCGCCCCGGCCCGGGGCCGGGCGAGCGCCGGGGTCGGGGCGGCCGACCTGCTGGCCAGGGTGTCGGCCTGCGAGCAGGTGTCGAATGGCACGTACCGGACGGACGAGACGACTCCGGCGACCGTTCCCGTCTGCGAGGTGGGCGGGGCGGTGTTCTGGAAGGCCGACCTGGACGTCGACTGCGACGGCCGGACGACCGCCGCCTGCAACCCCGGCACCGACCCCGCCTTCCATGGCGACACCGCCTTCCACACCTCGGACGGCCGGCCGCTCGACGCGGAGAAGCTGCCGTACGTGGTCGTGCCGGCACCGTCCGGCACCTGGGACTACGCGAAGTCCGGCATCCGGGGCGGCGGGGTGGCCGCCGTCGTGCGCGGCGAGAAGGTGGAGTACGCGGTCGTCGGCGACGTCGGCCCGGAGCGCATCATCGGCGAAGCCTCGTACGCCACCGCGAAGTCGCTCGGCATCGACCCCGACCCGAGCAGCGGCGGCGCGCCCTCCGGGGTCACGTACATCCTGTTCAAGGACTCCCGGGTGTCACCGGTCGAGGACCACGAGGCCGCCGTGCGTACGGGGCGGGCTCTCGCGGAGGAGTTCGTGCGCGGGGACCAGGGCGTGTTTCGGAAGCAGCGCCGTCCGCCCGGCCGGACAGGCGGGACTTTCGAAACACGCCCTAGAGTGCGGTGAGGATGCGCGGGCCGTCGTCCGTGATCGCCACCGTGTGCTCGGCGTGCGCGGCCCGGCTGCCGTCCGTCGTGCGCAGGGTCCAGCCGTCGCGGTCCGCGCGGTACGTGTCCACGCCGCCCCCGATCAGCATCGGCTCGATGGCCAGCACCATGCCGTGGCGCAGCGGCATCCCGCGCCCCCGCCGGCCCTCGTTGGGCACCCCGGGGTCCTCGTGCATCTCGCGGCCCACGCCGTGCCCGCCGAACCCCTCGGGGATGCCGTAGCCGGCGGTGCGGCAGATGGTGCCGATGGCGTGCGCGATGTCACCGATCCGGTTGCCCACGGTGGCGGCGGCGATGCCCGCTTCCAGCGCCTTGTACGCGGTGTCGATCAGCCGGGTGTCGGCGGGGCGGGCGCGGCCCACGGTGAAGCTGATCGCGGAGTCGCCGGCCCAGCCGTCCAGGGTGGCGCCCGCGTCGATGCTGACCAGGTCGCCGTCGCGCAGCCGGTAGTCCGTCGGGATGCCGTGCACGATCGCGTCGTTGACCGACGCGCAGATGACCGCGGGGAAGGGGACCGGGGCGAAGTGCGGCCGGTAGCCCAGGAACGGCGAGCCGGCGCCGGCCTCGCGCAGCACCCCGCGCGCCACCTCGTCCAGTTCGCGCAGCGAGACGCCGATCTCGGCCGCCTCCCGGGCGGCGGTGAGCATGCGTGCGACGACGCGGCCGGTCGCACGCATGGCTTCGATGGATGTGTCTGTCTTGAGTTGCACCATGCCAATTACAATACCGCAATTACTATACCGGTCCGCGCGGTATTAGAATGACGGCATGGTCCGTACCCCCCTGACCCCCGAAGAGCGCCTGCGCGGCGAACGGCTCGGCCTGCTGCTGCGCGAGGCTCGGGGCGCCCGCAGCATGACCGACATCGCCGCCCACGCCGGCATCTCCGCCGAGACCCTGCGGAAGATCGAGACCGGCCGCGCCCCCACCCCCGCGTTCTTCACCGTCGCCGCCCTGGCCGGAGCGCTCGGCCTCTCCATGGACGAACTCCTGCTGCGCTGCGCCCCGGAGCCGGCGCCGGTACCGCTCGCCGGTTAGCGCCGGATACGCCTGGTCTCGCGCCCCGCTTGCGCCCCCGCGCATAGTCTGGGGGCCATGAGCCTCCAGGACTTCGCGCGCAGCGAGTACGTCAGCCTCACCACGTACCGCAAGGACGGGACGCCCGTCGCCACCCCCGTCTGGGCGGTGGCCGACGGCGGTGAACTGCTCGTCTGGACCAAGACCGACTCCTGGAAGGTCAAGCGGCTGCGCAACGACAACCGGGTCCGCGTCACCGTCTGCGACGTGCGCGGGCGGACCGAGGAGGGCGCCCCGAGCGCCGAGGGCACCGCCAGGCTGCTCGATGAGCGCGAGACGGCCGCCGTGCGCCGTGCGATAGGGCGCAAGTACACCTGGAAGTACTGGCTGCTCGACTACCCGGCGATGATCGTCCGGCTCGGCAAGCGGCCGCACACGGGGATCGCCATCACGCTCTGACGCCGCGGCGTCCCGCGCTGGCCCGCACGGGTGTGAAACATGATCGACTCAGCTGGTTCACGGCGATGGTCTTGCCCCGCCGTGTGGCGGGGCTTACGTTCTCCCCTACGCACGTGTCTACGGGCGTAGAAGCACGAAGAGGCTCTCTGACGCCGCGTCGAAGGAGCAGCTCATGTCCCACGTCGTACGCGCCGCACTCGTCCAGGCGACCTGGACCGGCGACACCGAATCCATGATCGCCAAGCACGAGGAGCACGCCCGCGAGGCCGCCCGGCAGGGGGCGAAGATCATCGGCTTCCAGGAAGTGTTCAACGCCCCCTACTTCTGCCAGGTGCAGGAGCCCGAGCACTACCGCTGGGCCGAGGCGGTGCCGGACGGGCCGACCGTACGGCGGATGCGGGACCTTGCCCGCGAGACCGGCATGGTGATCGTCGTCCCGGTCTTCGAGCTGGAGCAGTCCGGGTTCTACTACAACACCGCCGCCGTGATCGACGCCGACGGCTCCTACCTCGGCAAGTACCGCAAGCACCACATCCCGCAGGTCAAGGGCTTCTGGGAGAAGTACTACTTCAAACCCGGCAACGCCGGCTGGCCGGTCTTCGACACCGCCGTCGGCAAGGTCGGCGTCTACATCTGCTACGACCGGCACTTCCCGGAGGGCTGGCGGCAACTTGGTCTCAACGGCGCCCAGTTGGTGTACAACCCCTCCGCCACCTCGCGCGGCCTCTCCGCCCATCTGTGGCAGTTGGAACAGCCCGCGTCCGCCGTAGCCAACGAGTACTTCATCGCCGCGATCAACCGCGTCGGCCAGGAGGAGTACGGCGACAACGACTTCTACGGCACCAGCTACTTCGTGGACCCGCGCGGTCAGTTCGTCGGCGACGTCGCCAGTGACAAGCAGGAGGAACTCCTCGTCCGCGACCTGGACTTCGGGCTCATCGAGGAGGTCCGGCAGCAGTGGGCGTTCTACCGGGACCGACGGCCCGACGCGTACGAGGGGCTGGTCGAGCCGTGAGCAGCCTCCACCACCGCCACCTCGCCGTCAGCCCCGACTGGCTGGCGCTCTACTACCGTCACCCGCTGGAGATCACGCACGGCGAGGGCCGCCACGTCTGGGACGCCGACGGCAACCGCTACCTCGACTTCTTCGGCGGCATCCTCACCACCATGACCGCCCACGCGCTGCCCGAGGTCACCAAGGCCGTCAGCGAGCAGGCCGGCCGGATCATCCACTCCTCGACGCTCTACCTCAACCGCCCGATGATCGAGCTGGCCGAGCGCGTCGCCTCGCTCTCCGGCATCCCCGACGCCCGGGTCTTCTTCACCACCTCGGGCACTGAGGCCAACGACACCGCCCTGCTCCTGGCCACCACGTACCGCCGGTCGAACCAGATCCTGGCGATGCGCAACAGCTACCACGGCCGGTCCTTCTCCGCGGTCTCCATCACCGGCAACAACGCCTGGTCGCCCACCAGCCTCTCGCCGCTCCAGACCCTGTACGTGCACGGCGGCGTCCGCACCCGGGGCCCCTACGCGCACCTGAGCGACGAGGAGTTCACCGCCGCCTGCGTCGCGGACCTGGAGGACCTGCTCGGCCACACCAGGGCCCCCGCCGCCCTGATCGCCGAACCCATCCAGGGCGTCGGAGGATTCACCTCACCGCCCGACGGGCTCTACGGCGCGTTCCGCGAGGTGCTCGACCGGCACGGCGTGCTGTGGATCTCCGACGAGGTGCAGACGGGCTGGGGGCGCTCCGGTGAACACTTCTGGGGCTGGCAGGCCCACGCCCAGAACGGGCCGCCGGACATCCTCACCTTCGCCAAGGGCATCGGCAACGGCATGTCCATCGGCGGCGTCGTCGCCCGGGCCGAGGTCATGAACTGCCTGGACGCCAACTCCATCTCGACCTTCGGCGGTTCACCGGTCACCATGGCGGCCGGCCTCGCCAACCTCTCGTACCTCCTGGAACACGACCTCCAGGGCAACGCCCGCCGCGTGGGCGGCCTGCTCATCGAGCGGCTGCGCGCGATCGGTGCCGCCTCGGCGCGGGTCCGCGAGGTGCGGGGCCGGGGCCTGATGATCGGTGTCGAGCTGGTGAAGCCCGGCACCGACGAGGCCGACCCGGAAGCGGCCGCGGCCGTCCTGGAGGCGGCGCGCGAGGGCGGCCTCCTCATCGGCAAGGGCGGCGGCCACAACACCAGCGTCCTGCGCATCGCGCCGCCGCTCTCGCTCGCGATCGCCGAGGCGGAAGAGGGGGCGGACATCCTCGCCGACGCCCTGCGCTCGGTGGGCTGAGCGCCGATATCCGCGCGGGTGCGGGCCGACGGCTGGGAGTCCTCACGCGGCGAGTTCGTGCCGAAC
>NZ_JBMNDO010000036.1:0-64051 GCF_052542855.1 Streptomyces sp. SAS_281 | reverse complement strand
CCCCCCCCCCCCCCCCCCCGTCCCTGTCCCCGTACCCTCTCGCGTGAGGAGGCACCCATGACCGCTGCCGAACCGATGACGAGCGAACACCTCCCGTCGCTGCCCGGGCACTTCCACGGATTCGCGCTGATGCACATCGCGATGCGCCGCGACGCCGCCCGGCTCGTGGCCGTCGCACACTCCGGGACCGGCGCCCGCACCGACGGGGTGGTCACCTGGTGGCACAGCCTGCGCGAGGTGATCGACTGGCACCACCACAGCGAGGACGCCGTCCTCTGGCCCGAACTGCGGCGCGCCGTCCCCGGCTTCGACCGGGCCGCCGACGCCATCGACGGCGACCACCAACGCCTCGACGCGGCGATGGACGCCGTCGGCGCCGCGCTCCGCCCGGGCGCCGGCCCCGGGGCGCCGCGCCCCGCGGCCGAGACCTTCGCCGCCGTCCTGCGCGACCACCTCGCCGCCGAGGAGCGCATCGCCTTCCCCGCCTTCACCACGCTCGGCGCCGCGCGCTACGCGTCCGTGGAGCGGCGGTTGCTGCGGACCGCGCCGCCCGGCGTGCTCGGCCGCCTCCAGCCCTGGATGTTCGACGGGGCCGACCCGGCCTCCGTCGCCCACGTCACCGCCACCATCCCGCCACCGGTGCGGCTGCTCGGCCGGACGGTGCTGCGCCGCCGCTACGAACGGCTGCTCGCCCCCGTACTGCGCCCCGTCCCGCGCCCTCAGGAGAAGCCATGACCGCCACCGCGCCGACCACCTCGCTCCCGGCCCGGCCGGGCGGACGCACCGAAGCGTCGCTGTACGCGGCCACCATCGCCATGGGGCTGAGCGCGGGGCTGTACTTCGCGTTCGACGTGTCCGTCATGCCGGGCCTCGACCGCACCGACGACGCGGCCTTCGCGAGCGCCATGGGGCACATCAACGACGCCATCGAGAACGGCTTCTTCGGGCTCGTCTTCTTCGGGGCGTTCCTGGCCACCGGGGTCTCCGGCGTCTCCCTGCGCCGCCTCGGCCACATCCGCGCCGCCCGCTGGACCTGGGCGGCCCTCGCCCTCTACTCGGCGGCCGTCGCCGTCACGATGAAGGTCAACATCCCCCTCAACCGCCGGCTCGCCCGGCTGACCGCCGAGGCGTCCGGGCCCGAGCTCGCCCTGATCCGCGACCGGTTCCGGGGCGCCTGGACGCCGGCGAACGCCGCCCGCACCCTGGCCTGCACGGCGGCCCTCGCCTGCCTGGGCCGGGCGCTCACGCTGCGCGCCCGCGCCTGACCGGCCACGGAAAGGCGGCCGGCCCCCGCCCGGGACCGGCCGCCTTCTCCTGTGCGCCGCGCTATCCGTGGTCCCGCGTCAGCTCGCTGACCGCGCCCACCACCGTCTGCGGCGCCTCCAGGGGCAGCATGTGCCCCACGTCCGGCACCTCCTCGAAGCGCGCCCGGGGCAGCGCCTCGGCGACGACCCGTCCGAGCCGTGGCGCGATCACCTTGTCGCCGGTGCCCGCGAGGACCACCGCCGGCACGGTCACCGACACCAGGGCCTCGCGCAGGTCCATGCCACGCGACGAACGGAACGCCTCCGCGCGCACCGCGGGCCCGGCGGCCGCGAACATCTGCCGGTTCACCTCGCTCAGCCGCCGGTCCGCCTTCGGGCCGAGCATGTTCTGCCCGAGGAGCCTGCGGCCCAGGGCCGGTCGCGAGACGGCCCGCTGGAACAGCGCGCTGCCCATCATGCGGACCTCGCTGTCCGGCGTCTCCTGGTCGTGCGCCGCCGTGGCCAGCAGCACCAGGCCGCTCAGCGCGCCGGCGTTCCGGTCCTTCGACGCGGCGTACGACAGGGCGGCGAACCCGCCTCCGGAGTGCCCGACGACGACCGCGTCCGGCGCCTCCACATGGGCCAGGACCGCGGCCAGGTCCGCCCCGAGCCGGGTGATCCCGAAGGGCTCGGCGCCCTGCGAGGAGGCGCCGTGGCCCCGCAGGTCGTAGGAGACGACGCGGTGCCCGAGACGGATCAGCCGGTCGGCCACCGTGCTCCAGACCCGGCGCGACGCGCCCCAGCCGTGGACCAGCACCACGGTCACGCCGGTCGGGGGCGTGAGCGGCGGCAGGACGGACACCGCCAGGCGGGCCCCGTCGTCGGTGCGCACCTGCGTCTCGGTCGCCGGAGCGGCGGCCACCGTCGTCATCGGGTACTGCCCTCCAGCTTCCGGGCCTCCGCCGCCTCACCGGTCGGTGCGGCCGCGGCGCGCTCCGCCGTGAGGATCCCGCCGAGCCGGACGAACGCCTCGCGGGTGGCGGTGGAGTGCTCCGCGCCGATGTCGGCGACCTTCGCGAGGAGCTTCAGGAAGCCGTTCGGCCGGCCCACGAAGTGCATGCCGACCTTCGTGCGGCCCCCGTCGAGCGGTTCCACGACGAAGTCGCTGGTGCCCCGGAACACCCCGGCCACGTAATCGACCGACAGCAGCCGATGGGGCTCGACGGCCCGGGTCCGCGCGGTGAACCGCAGCTTCGGGCCGCCCTTGTCGACGCCCTTGGTGTGCACCGTGACAGCGACCTCGCCGCCCACCTCGTCCGGCGAACCGGACACGGTGGCGAAGGTGTTGGCGGGCACCCACCAGCGGGCGGCGCCGCGGAACTCGGCGATCAACGCCTCCCACACCGCCTCCGGCGGCGCGTCCACGATCGCCTCGTCGATCAAGTCGTAAACTGTCATGCCGATTCTCCTGTCGAGGTGTTCCGGGTGGCGGTCCGGGTCTCGCCGGCCTGATCCGAACGACAGGCCCCAGGGCCCGGGGCGTCCCGGATCAGCCGAAGAAGCCCTGACCGGGGGTGAGGATGCCCGCCGGGTCGTAGCACCGCTTCGCCGCGACGAGGACCTTCCAGCGGGAGCCGAAGTGGGCCCGCCAGTCCGCCTGCGTCATGTTCGGGATCGCGCCCACCAGGTACCGCTTGGCACCCAGCGCGACCGCCTTGTCGTACAGGCGGCGGTTCTGGTCCAGCATCCGTGCGATGTCCGCGCCCGGGGCCGGGAAGCGGAGCACGTCGCACAGGTACGCGGTCGGCTCGGAGGGCTGCACCGACAGCGGGCGGGTCAGCTTCGACGTCGGGTACGGGTAGTAGAGCAGGAAGCCGGCGCCCAGGTCGTCGCCGTTCAGCTCGGCGGTCAGCAGGTCCGCGAACGCCTTCGCCTTGGAGGCCGGGACGAACAGGCTCAGCCACGGCTTGGGCTGGCCCCAGAAGTCGTTCTCCTTGAGCCACGCCTCGTCGCCGTCGGTGCGGAACACGGCCTCGCGGAAGGACAGGTCCTCGATCGTCGCGTACGCCCGCTCGTCGTGCAGACCGGTGAGCAGCGCGGTGCGGTCGGGGGCGGTGCTGCCCTTCCAGTACGCCTGGCCCTCCAGCTTGTACCACCAGCCGGAGTTGTCCGGGGTGCGCGCGATCTCGCCGACCTGGCCCTCGAACCGCTTCTCCGCCATGAGCTTCTCGGAGTCGGCGAGGAACGCGGAGACGTCGTTGTAGTAGAGGGTGAAGACGGTCATCTTCGGCGGTGCCGGGATCAGGGCGACCTCGGCGCGCACGATGATGCCGACCTGGCCGCCGCCGCCGAGCGCCGTGTTGAACAGCTCCGGGTGGCAGGAGGGGCTGGCCGTGATCAGGTCGCCGTTGCCGGTGACGATGTCGATCGACTTCACGGTGTCGATCTGGAGCCCGTACCGCGCCACGGTGGAGCCGATGCCGCCGACACTGAGCGTCCCGCCTATCGACAGGTGCAGGTAGTCGGTGAGCGCCGGCGGGGTCAGGCCGCGGGCGAGGGCGGCGTCGGTGAGCTGGGCCCAGGTGACCCCGGTCTCGACCACGGCGGAGGTGGAGCCGATGCGGACGATCTTCGTCAGACCGCGCGCGTCGATCGCGATGCCGCCCTGCGGAACCTGCGCCTGCCCGTAGCAGGAGTGCGACTCCTCGTCGCCGTTCTGCCCGCCGCGGCCGTTCATCGCGATCTTCAGCCCGTTGGCCCGGGCGTAGTTGACCATCTTGACGATGTCTCGCACCGAGCCGGGACGCAGCACCGCCCAGCACGCGCCGGTCACCATGTGGCCGAAGTCGTGGTTGAACGTGGAGGTGACACCCGCCGAGGTCTCCAGCGTGCCGTCGAGCGACGGCAGGCTCGCCGCCGTATGGGCGAAGGAGTCCGACTCACGTGCCCACGCCTGGTGCGAAGTGCTCCAGCCGATGACCGTGGCGGCCGCCATGCCCCCGAGGATGCTGCGCCGCGTGATGGGGGTGCTGCTGCTTCTCATTCGGTCTGTCTCCCGTCCATTACGTGTGGTTCAGGGCCGGCAGGCCGGCGCCCGCGAGGGTGGCGAGCTGGTACTCGGAGGGGGTGAAGTGCTTGGTCTGGCGGCGGAAGCGCCAGGTGTACGTCGGCCAGATCGACGGGTTGCGCCCGTGTGCGTCGAGGTACCAGCTCTTGCAGTTGCCTGCGTTCCACACGGTGCCATCGAGGCGGGCCTGCAGCCGCTCGTTCCAGTCGTCCTGGACTGTCCTTCGAACCTCCACCGAGGCCAGGTTCTTCTGGTCCATGACCTTCAGCGCGTCCAGCACGTAGCCGATCTGCGCCTCGATCATCACGACCTGCGAGGAGTGCCCCAGGGTGGTGTTCGGGCCGAGCAGCAGGAACAGGTTCGGGAAGCCGGCGACGGTGGTGCCGCGGTGCGCGGCCATGCCGTCCTCCTGCCACACCTCGCGCAGCGACCTGCCCTCGCGGCCGGTGATCCGCCCGGCGACCGGGCGGTCCGTGGCCTTGAAGCCGGTGCCCAGGATGATCGTGTCGATCTCCCGTTCGACCCCGTCGGCGGTGACGATCGAGTGGGCGGTGACCTTCGCGATGCCGTCGGTGACCAGGTCCACGTTGGGCTGCTGGATCGCCGGGTACCACGTGTTGGAGAACAGCAGGCGCTTGCACGCCATCACGTAGTCCGGGGTGAGCTTCGCGCGCAGCGTCTCGTCGGCGACCGACTTCTTCAGGTGGTCGCTGGCCATCTTCTGCATCTTCCCGGCGACCTTGGGCCGCTTCATCACGAAGGCCAGGACCTCCCGGCCCCACATGTTGAAGTTGCGCCGGAAGTTCTGGTAGCCGGGGACCCCGCGCAGCAGCTTGGTCTGGAGCGGGCTCGTCACCTTGTCGTTCTTCGGGCCGATCCACGGCGGGGTGCGCTGGTAGAGGTCGAGCCGCCCCACCTCGGGCTGGATCTTCGGCACGAACTGGATGGCGGAGGCGCCGGTGCCGATCACGGCGACGTTGCGCCCGCTCAGGTCGTGGTCGTGCCGCCAGCGGGAGGAGTGGAAGACCGTGCCCTCGAAGTCGGAGAGCCCCGGGATGTCGGGGACCGCCGCCTCACTGAGATAGCCGGTGCCGCTCACCAGGACCTGCGCGGTGTAGTCGCCCTGCGAGGTCTCGATGTGCCAGCGCCGGGTCGTCTCGTCCCAGCGGGCCCCGAGCAGTTCGTGGCCGAAGCGGATGTGCGGACGCACCCCGAACCGGTCGGCGGTGTCCCGCAGGTACGCGTACAGCTCGTCGCGCTTGCCGAACGTGGACTTCCACTCCGGGTTCTGCGCGAACGAGAACGAGTACAGGTGGGACATCACGTCGCAGGCCGCGCCCGGGTAGGAGTTGTCCCGCCAGGTGCCGCCCACCTCGTCGGCGCGTTCGAAGACGAGGAAGTCGTCCACGCCCTTCTGCAGCAGCCGGATCGCCATGCCGAGGCCGGAGAACCCGCTGCCGATGACGGCGACGCGCAGATGCCGCTGCGGTCCGCCGCCGCCGGCCGGCCGGGTGTCCTCGTCGCTGCGCGGCGGCTCTAGAGTGCTCGTCACGTCAGCCTCCTAGCGGCGCGCGATGGTGACGCG
Source organism: Streptomyces sp. SAS_281 (assembly GCF_052542855.1). Lineage (NCBI taxonomy): Bacteria > Bacillati > Actinomycetota > Actinomycetes > Kitasatosporales > Streptomycetaceae > Streptomyces > Streptomyces sp. SAS_281. Next base: position 58,155 of record NZ_JBMNDO010000036.1, on the reverse strand, counting down.
GAAGTTGTTGAAGAACTTGTCCTCGAGCGTGTACGCGAAGATGTCGAGGTAGCGCTCGAAGCGGGCCACGACCTCCTCGCCCTCCATGGCGACGGCCTCGTCACGGCGCTCGGCGAGCAGCTTCAGCCAGGCGCGGCAGGCCACCGCGAACGACTCGCGCTCGTTGACGACCTCGACCACGTCGAACAGGCCCTCGGCGGCCTGCGTCAGCTCGTGCAGGTGCGGGATGTGGCAGTTCTCGAACTCCGAGCGCTGGAGGAACTTCAGGTCGTCCAGCAGCTGCCGGTTCATGGGCAGCGCCTCGGCCGTCATGGTGTGCAGCACGAAGCGGGCGCCCGGCTTCAGGGTGGCGCCGACCTTCTGGAAGAACACCCGGTACTTCTTGGTGCGCTCGCGCGGCGGCAGCGTCGAGGAGACGAAGTGCTCCAGGGCGTTGATGCAGAACGCCGCGTCGTACGGGTCGTCGGTGGTGTGGTCCTCCCAGGACTCCACCCGCGTGGTGATCCGCGGGTTGTCCAGGCCGGCGATGAACTGCTCCTGCGTGCGGCTGAGCGTCAGCCCGACCGCCTGCTCGACGCCGTGCACCGTGGTGACGCGGTTGAGCATGGTGCCCCACCCGCAGCCCACGTCCAGGACACGCCGGGCGTTGGCCGCTCCCGCCAGCTCGACGAACTTGTCCAGCTTGCGCTCCTGGGCCTCGTCGAGGGCCTCGGTGAGACCCTCGCCCTCCTCCCAGTAACCGCCGGAGTACATCATCGTCGGGCCCAGCAGGAGGCGGTAGAAGTCGTTGCTCACCTCGTAGTGGTGCCTGATCGCGTCGACCTCGGGGACCGACTGGCTTGCGACCGTGGTCATCTTCGTCCTCAACTCCCGTCCGGCTCATGCTCATGGCGTGGTGCCTGCGATGTCATCGCGAGACGTAGAAAACCCCCGCGTCGCAAGAGACGTGCAACACGGCGGGGGCGCCGGCTGTTGCGCGCCGGTTGCGTGCGTACGGGTTCCATGCGTTTCGACAAGGCCAAGCCCTGCGGAGGAAGGACCTCACCCCATGTCTCTGCCCACCATCGAAGAACTGGCGAGCCAGCTCGAGGCCGTGTCCGGCGCCCAGAAGGTCGACCCGGACCACCCGCTCCAGCACATCCCGGACGTGGACTCGCTGGACCTCATGGAGTGGCTGTACGGGTTCCAGAACACCTACCCGGACATCCCGGCCGACGAGTCCCTGTTCGCCGACCTGGACGACACCACGACGCTGCGCCACGTCTACGACCGCATCCTGGCGCTCGTGCCGGCGCAGGCCTGAGCGGGCGCGCATGAACGGCTTCGACATCACCGGATGGGGCATCTCCGTCCCTGAGAAGGTGGTCACCAGTGCGGAGCTCGCCGAGCGCTTCGGCGTCGACGAGCACTGGATCACCAGCCGGTGCGGGATCAGTGAACGGCGCGCCGTCGGGCCCGGCCAGACGACAGCCTCGCTGGCCGTCGAGGCCGGCCGGCGCGCCCTCGCCAAGGCGGGCCTGAGCGGCGGCGACATCGCCCATCTGATCGTCGCCACCGCCACGCCCGAGCAGCCCTCGCCGGCGACGTCCGCGTTCGTCCACCACGAACTGGGCATCGCCGGCAGCGCGCACGACGTCAACTCCGAGTGCGCGGGCTTCGTCTACGGGCTCGTCTCCGCGATGGCCCTCATCGCGATCGACCCCCGGCCGATCCTGCTCATCGGCTCCGACACCCACACGCTGACCGCGAACCCCGCCGACCGGGACCTGTCGATCCTGGTCGGGGACGGCGCGGGAGCCGTCGTACTCGTCCCCGCGGCCGACAGCAACGTCCTGGCCTGGAACCTGGGCGCGGACGGCAGCTGCACCGGCAGCCTCAAGGTCCTCGCGGGCGGCAGCCGTATGCCGACCACCGAGGAAACGGTGCGCCAGGGTCTGCACTACGCGCAGATCAACGGGAACGAGATCTACCTGAACGCCGTGCGGTACACCGTCCGCACGGTCCGGGAGACGCTGAAGAACGCCAAGGTCGAGGCGGCCGACGTACGCCACGTCATCCCGCACCAGGCCAACATCCGCATCATCAACTCGATCCTCAGCCACACCGGGCTGCGGCCCGAGGCCCTGGTCGCCAACCTGCAGAAGTACGGGAACACGGCGTCCGCCTCCATCCCGATCGCCCTGGCCGAGGCGCTGGACGAGGGCCGCATCCAGAACGGCGACCTGGTCCTGTTGGCCGGCTTCGGCGCAGGCATGACCTGGGGCTCCATGCTCCTCGAATGGCGCGGAGGGACACGATGAGTACGCAGAAGCCCGCCGGCACCCGGCCCGAGCACCCCGTCGCCCTGGTGACGGGCGCCTCCGGCGGGCTCGGCCAGGCGCTGGCGATCGAACTGGACGCGCTCGGCTGCAAGGTGGCCGTCCACTACAACAGCGCGAAGGACGCCGCGCTCGCGGTGCAGGAGAAGCTCACCAACGACTCCGTCCTCGTGACCGGTGACGTCGGCTCGTACGAGGCCGTCACGGCGATGCACGCACAGATCGCCGAGCGGCTGGGCCCGGTCGACGTCCTCGTCAACAACGGCGCGATCCGCCGTGACCAGGTCATGGCGATGCAGAAGCCCGAGGACTGGGCGGCGGTGATCCAGACCAACCTCATCGGCTCCTTCCACACGGCCCGGGTGTGCGTCCCGCACATGCTGCGCAAGCGGTGGGGCCGGGTGATCAACGTGGTCTCGCCGTCGGGTCTGATCGCGACGGCCGGGCAGACGGCGTACTCCGCGTCCAAGGCCGGCCTGATCGGCTTCACCCGGACCCTGGCCGCCGAGTGCGGGCGGCGGGGCGTCACGGTCAACGCGCTCTCGCCCGGATTCATGATCACGGGTATGACCCAGACCCTCCCCGACCATGTGGTGGAGTCGATGGAGAAGAAGGCGCCGGTGCCCCGCTTCGTGACGGTGGAAGAGGTCGCGCGCAGCTCCGCCCTCTTCCTCGACCAGGACTGTATGACCGGCCAGGTCATCAGTATCGACAGCGGCGTCACCATCACCTGATATCCCCCCCCGGGGGGCTTTCCTCGGAAAGCCCCCCGGGGAAACGAATTCCGCACGGAAACGTCCGCGGAATGCTCCTGCGAACCCCATTGCGCAGGAGCATTCCGCGGACGTTTCCGTGCCCGCACGGGACAGCCCTCAGGCGGCGGGCGGGAGCAGGGGCTCGTACGCGCGCATCAGGAGCGGGTCGGCGCTCGCGAGGCCGCTGTACGGGGCCACCGCACGAGCCGCCTCGCGGGCCGGGTCGGGCTCGCGGAGCAGGCCCAGATAGAGCGTCTGGGTGGACGGGGCGGGCTCGATGCCCAGCTCGTCCGACAGGAGCTCGCGCAGCTGCTGGTAGACGCGGAGCGCGTCGGCCCGGTTGCCGGCGGCGGCGTGCGCCGTCATCCGGCAGCGGTGCGCGCTCTCCCGGAACGGCGCCCTGCGCACCGCCTCGTCGGCGTACCGCAGCGCGTGGTGGCTGTTGCCGAGGGCGGCGGCCGAGGCGCTGGACAGCTCCAGGGCGCTCAGGCGCACCGCCTCGATGCGCTCGCGGGTGGTGTTCACCCACTCGCCCTCGTGGGCGGGCAGGAACGCGCCGCGCAGATTGGCGACCGCACCGGAGGCCAGTTGCAGGGCCACCGCGTGCGCGCCCTCCCGGCACGCCTGCCGGGCCTCGGAGACCGAGGCCTCGGCCGTCTCCACATCGGTCAGCGCGTCGCTCGGCAGATGCAGCAGGTAGCGCCCGCTCTGGGCGACCAGCGGCGTCTCGCCGGGCTTCTGGTGCGCGCTGGTGACGAAGGACCGCACCCGGCTGACGACACTGCGCAGCGCGGACGCCCAGGTGTCGGGCAGGCCCTGCGGCCACAGCGTGTCCGCGAGCTGGTCGCGGCTGGTGCCCGCGGAGCGCTCCAGGACCAGCCGGGCGAAGGCGATTTGGGCCTGTGCGCTCGACAGGTGCCGGGGCGGTTCCGCCTCGTGCTCGATGCTGACAAGTCCTACGAGCCGGATCAACACGTCGACACTCCCCCTGCGGCAGATCAGGAACCGAGCGGGGAACACGGCCGTTGCTTTCGCTTTGCGCCGTTCAGTTCTCGCCATTCCCCGTGATGTCGACGTGACCTTCGCAGGGGCGTTCAGGCCGTGTCAATTGAGCCCGGGAACATACCGGGGGGAATGAGTGGAAGCCCAAGTTCCGCTGAATCGAGACTCCGTTTTTCCGCCCTCCTCCATGCGTTCACCAGGGGATTTCTAGTGAATCCCGAGCGGCTTCGAGCGTAATTCGAGGAGGGCTCCGGCTCTCTTGTTGCGGCCGCGTTGCGGAGCGCGGCGTAGAAATCCTGTCATGAATAGGCCGTTCGCCGGCCGACTGAATCAGCCTGAGGAGACCCACGTGAACGCAACCGGAGGTTGGGAACGGCTGGCGCCGAAGCTGGCCGCCACGAACAGGCGCGTAGCGGCACTGGAGTCCGAGCCGGAGCGCCGCAACAGTTTCGTCTCCTACACGGTCGAGCGGGACAGCGCCTACGCCGATCTCGACGGCCAACGGCTGCTGATGATGTCCGGCTACAGCTATCTGGGTCTGGGCGGCGACGAACGCGTCGTAGCCGCCGCCAAGGCCGCCGTCGACCTTTACGGCAGCGGCAACCACGGCGTGCGCGCCCTGGCCGGGACCATCCCGCTGCACGAGGAGCTGGAGGCCGAGGTCGCGAGCTTCGCGGACCGTGAGGCGTCCATGGTCTTCAGCTCGGGCTACGCGGCGAACGTGGGCACCGTCGGCGGTCTCGTCGGTGCCGGCGACACCGTCTTCATCGACAAGTACGACCACGCCTCCATCGTGGACGGCTGCCGGCTCTCCGGCGCCACCGTCACCCGGTTCCGGCACAACGACGTCGACCACCTCGACCGGCGCCTGGCCGCCGCCTCGCCCGACGGGGTGCGGCTCGTCATCGTCGACAGCGTCTACTCCATGGACGGCGACATCGCCCCGCTGCCCGAGCTGCGCAAGGTGTGCGACGAGCACAACGCGCTGCTCATGGTGGACGAGGCACACGCGCTCGGCACCATCGGCGCCACCGGCCGCGGTATCGAGGAGCACTTCGACCACCGGGTGCGGGCCGACATCAAGCTCGGCACCCTGTCCAAGGGCATCCCCTCCATGGGCGGCTGGGTCACCGGACCCGCCGAACTGATCGGCCACCTGCGCTACGCCGCCCGGCCGTTCCTGTTCTCCGCCGCCCTCGCCCCGGCCCAGGCCGCTGCCGCCCTGGAGAGCCTGCGCATCCTGCGCCGCGAACCGGAGCGGGTCACCCACATCCAGCGCGAGTCGGCCCGCCTGCGCGCCCTGGTCAACGCCCAGGGGCTGCGTACGCAGGACAGCGAGACCGCGGTGCTGCCGCTGATCGCCGGCTCCGACGAGAAGGCGTACGACCTGGCCACCGCCTGCCGCCGCAACGGTGTCATCGGCATCCCCGTGGTCACCCCGGCCGTCCCCAACGACCTGGCCCGGCTGCGGATCGCGGTGACCGCGCGGCACACGCCCGAGGACATCGACTTCGCCGCCGAGGCGTTCATCAAGTCCGCCCGCGAGTGCGGCATCATCCCGGCCTGACCGGCCGGTCCAGGCCCCGGGACACCGGACGGAGACGAGACCGAAGATGACAGCCGCAGCCTCCCACCGCACCCCGGTGGTGATCACCGGGATCGGTGTGGTCACCCCGGCGGGGTGCACCCCCGAGGCCCTGTGGGCCGCGCTCCGCGCCGGCCGTTCCACCGCAGCCCCGCTCGACCACCTGGACCTCTCCCGCCACCGGGTCCGGATCGGCTGCCGGGTCAGCGGACTGGACACCCAGGGCCCCGACGCCCTCGTGTCCGCCAAGGACGCACGGCGCATGGACCCCTTCGCGCTGTACGGCACCACGGCGGCGCTCTCCGCCCACCGCGACGCCGGCGCCCCCGTGCCCGAACCCGGGCGCACCGCCATCGTCGTCGGCAACGCGGTGGGCGGCCGCGCCACCAGCGACCGCGAGTCCGCGCACTACAGCGAGGCGGGCCCGCACCGGGTCAACCCGCTGATGCCGCTGCTGACCATGCCGAACGCGGCGGCCGCCCAGATCGCCATGCGGCTCGGCTGGACCGGCCCCGCGACCACCATCGCCACCACCTGCGCCAGCGGTGTCGACGCCATCGGGCACGCCACCGCGCTCCTGCGGTCGAACCAGGCGGACGTGGCGATCGCGGGCGGCTGCGAGTCCACCCTGACCCCGGTCACCCTCGCCGCCTTCGGCAACCTGAACGCGGTCTCCGGGCGCAACGACGACCCGGCACACGCCTCCCGCCCGTTCGACCGGGACCGCGACGGGTTCGTCATGGGAGAGGGGGCCGGCTTCGTCGTCCTGGAACGCCTCGACGACGCACTGGCCCGCGGCGCCCGCACCTACGCCCGGATCGCCGGGTACGCGGCCACTTCGGACGCGTACCACCTGTCGATGCCGCTGGCCGACGGGGCCGGTGCGGTCTCCGCGATGACCGGCGCCCTCACCGCGGCCGGGCTCGCCCCCGACGAGATCGCGCACATCAACGCGCACGGCACCTCGACCCCGCACAACGACCGCGCCGAGGCCACCGCCCTCACCAAGGTCTTCGGCTCCGACGGTCCGCCCGTCACCGCGTCCAAGGGCGTCATCGGCCACCTGATCGGAGCGGCCGGCGCCGTCGAGATCATCGCCGCCGTCCAGGCCATGCGCGCCCGAGAGGTGCCGCCCACCGCCAACCACGAACACCTGGAGCCAGGAATGGAGATCGACGTGGTGCACACCAGTCCACGGCCCGTCGCCCTGGGACCCGCGCTGTCGAACTCCTTCGGCTTCGGCGGCCACAACGCGAGCATGGTGGTGGCGCCGGTATGACGACCACCGCCCAGACCACCGCCCAGACCACCGCCCAGCCCCGCACCGCGATCCGCACCCTCACCGCCGACGAGGTGGCCGCCTTCCGGACCGCCGTCCGCGCGGACCTGCCCGCGGCCGGGGCGCCCGGCGCCTCGCCGGTGCACGCCTTCGTCCTCGCGCACACCCTCGCCGACGCGACCGTACGCGACCTGGCGGCGGCCGAGCCCGAGCCCGTCTCCGTCGTCCACCTCGGCCAGGACATCCGGATCGAGCAGCCCCTGCTGCCCGGCGAGCGGATCACCGTCGGCCTCGACGTGGCCGGCGCCCGCCGCGAACCGAGGGGCACCCGCGTCGCCGTCCGGGCCCGGCTCACCGGTGAGGACGGCACCCCGCGCGCCGAACTCCTCACCAGCGCCCTGCTGATGGGCGCCACCGCCATCGAGCCCTTCGGCCAGATCCCGTCACCGGCCGCGCCCGCCCCGTCCGGCGGAGCCGGTGAGCCGGCCGCCGCCGAGCACCGGCTCACCCCCGACTGGATCCGCGGCTACGCGCACGCCTCCGGGGACCTCAACCCGATCCACCTGGACGACCGGGCGGCCGAGGACGCCGGTTTCCCCGGTGTCATCGCGCACGGGATGAGCGTGCTCGCCCTGGCCGTCGAGGAGATCGCCGACCGGTACGCGGACGGCGACGTCACCCGCGTCCGCGCCGTCAGCGGGCGGTTCTCCGCCCCCGTGGTCCCCGACGTGCCGCTCAGCATCGAACTCGCCCCGGACGCCGACCGCACCCTCGTCCGCTTCACCTGCCGCACCCCCTCAGGCATCGCCGTGAAGAGCGGGTGGGCCCAGCTGGCGGGACGGCGGCCATGACCGGCCCGGGCGCCACCACCGGACTGCTTCCCGGCTTCCTCACCCAGGTCCGCGAGCGCCCCGACGCGCCCGCCCTGGTCTGGCGCGGCGAGGAGACCAGCTACCGCGAGCTGTACGAGAGCGCGGGCCGCGAACGCGAGCGCCTCGCCCTGCTCGGGCTCCCGGCCGGCGAACCCGTCGGCATCCTCGCCGAGAAGTCGCCCGACGCCATCGCGCTCGTCCTCGGCTGCCTGCTCGCCCACCGCCCGTTCCTGCTGCCCTCCCCGCACCTGGGCGAGCAGCCGCTGACCCGGCTGTTCGCCCAGGCGGGCTGCCGGCACGTGCTGGCTCCGGGCGGCGGCGAACCGCGGAGCGTGCCCGTCCCGGCCCGCTCGGCGGCCTACCCGGTGCCCGCGCGTACCGCCTTCATGCTCACCACGTCCGGCTCCACCGGGCTGCCCAAGACGGTCCCGCTCGACGAGCAGGCGGTGGACCGGTTCGTGTCCTGGGCCGGGCCCGCGTTCGCCATCGCACCCGGGACCACCGTCCTCAACTACGCGCCGCTCAACTTCGACCTGTGCTTCCTCGACGTGTGGACGACCCTCGCGCACGGCGGCCGTGTCGTCCTCGTGGACCCGGACAAGGCCGTCGACGGACGCCACCTGCTCGACCTGCTGCTGCGCCACGACGTCGAGATCGTCCAGGCCGTGCCGATGTTCTACCGGCTCGTGCTGGACGCCGCCCGCCGGGCCGGCGTGCTGCTCCCGTCGGTGCGCCGGGCCGCCTTCACCGGCGACGTCCTGCCCGAACGCACCCTGGCCGAGCTGCGTGACGTACTGCCCGCCGCCCGCCTCACCAACATCTACGGCTGCACGGAGACCAACGACAGCTTCACGTACGACGTCGACACCACGGCCACCGTCTTCGGCCCGCTGCCCATCGGCACCCCGCTCCCCGGCGTCTCGGTGCTCGTCCTGGACGCCGACGGCCACGAGGTCACCGGCCCCGGCGCCGGCGAGCTGCACGTCCGGACACCCTTCCAGACCACCGGCTACCTCGACCCGGCCCGCAGCCGGGACCGGTTCACCGGACACCCGCTCGGCCACGACGACGGCACCTGGTTCCGCACCGGCGACCTCGTACGGCGCGACGCCGACGGGCTGCTGTACCTGACCGGGCGCAGCGACTTCCAGGTCAAGGTGCGCGGCGTCGCCGTGAACACCGCCGAGATCGAGCAGGTGCTGCTGAGCCACCCCGCCGTCCTGGAGGCCGGCGTCGCCGCGCAGCCCGACCCGCTCACCGGCAAACGGCTCGTCGCCGCGGTGCGGCGCGCACCCGGCAGCGGCCTCAACAGCCTGCTCCTGAAGGAACACTGCGCCCGCGCCCTGCCCAGGGCGGCCGTCCCCGGCGTCCTGCGGATCACCGACGAACCGCTGCCCAAGACCGCCACCGGAAAGGTCGACCGCACCGCGCTCGACCGGCTGAGCGGGCCGTCCCGGCCGCCGTCCCCGGCGCCGGACCACTCCCGCCGGCTGACCACCGTAGAAGGAAGGACGTCATGAGCAACACGGCCACCATCAAGCAGTTCCTGATCGAGGAGTTCCTGCCGGACCTCACCCAGGACGAACTCGCCGACGACCAGGACCTGCTGTCGAGCGGAGCCATCGACTCGCTCGGCCTGCTCAAGCTGATCGCCTGGGTGGAGGACCGCTTCGGGCTCGCCGTGGACGACACGGACCTCGACCCCAACAACTTCCGCAGCGTCACCGCCATCGACGCCTTCGTGGCAAACGCGCGCCAGGGGGTGAGCGGGTAACCATGCACGACGCGCTCACCGGCCTGCTGGCGCGGCGCACGGTGGCCGAGCACGAGACCTGGAGGTCTCTGTGGGACCGGCTCGGCGACGGCACGCTCCCCAAGGAGCAGGCCGTCGCCCTGCTGGCCTCGCTGACCACCCGGCTCCCCGACCCCGCGACGCTTGCCGCCCTGCACGGCACACTCCTGGAACGGCGCCCCGCGCGCCCCGGGCCCGCCTGGCCCGCGACCGTCAACGTCGTGGGCACCGGGGGCGGGCCCGCCACCTTCAACGTCTCAACCGCGGCGGCCTTCGTCGCGGCCGCCGCCGGGGTGCGTGTCGTCAAGTCCGGCTCCCGGGCCTACACCTCCAGCCTCGGCTCCGTCGACCTCCTCGAACGCCTCGGAGTGCGTCTGACCTCCTCGTACGAGCAGACCGAGGAGCACCTGGAGCGGGACGGGATCGCCTTCACCGGGCCGTTCGCCTACCCGGTCGAGCTCGCCCGGCTCGCCCGGCTGATCGCACCGGTGAGCATGAAGCCGTTCGGGCGGTTCCTCAACGCGCTCGGCCCCCTCCTCGCCGATCTGCCGGTCACCGCCCAGGTCACCGGCGTCTCGCACACCATGCCCCTGGACGACCTGCGCCGCCTCGCCGCCACGGTCACCGGCCGCACGGTGTGGCTCACCAGCAACGACCGGGGCGCCGACGAACTCCTCGGCTTCGCCCGCAACACCGTCCACATCGCACGGGGCGAGGACCAGGTCCTGGAACCCGGCGCGCTGATCCCGGCCGACGGCGGCTTCGAGGCGCTGGCCCCGGCGCCCAAGGACGCGGCCACCGACCACTTCCTGGCCGTGCTCGCCGGGCGCGCCCATCCGGCGGCCACCCACACCGTCCGGCTCAACGCCGCCGCGCTCGCCCTCGCGGCCGGCCACCACACCACCTGGCGCGACGCGCTCGACGCCACCGACGACGCCGTCACCAGCGGGGCCGCCGTGGCCCTGGTCGAGCGGCTGCGCTCCCGGCGGACCGCGGCGACGGCGGGGGCGGGGGCGGTCCGGCATGGCTGACTTCTTCACCGGGCGCGGACCCGGCCGGCCCGGGCTCACCCTGTTCCTCAACGCGGGCGACCCGCCCCTGGACGAACTCGCCGACGTCGTGCACATGCTCGACGAGGAGGGCGTCGACTGCCTCGAACTGGCGGTGCCCTTCCCGGACTCCTTCACCGACGGGCCGGTCGTACGCCGCTCCGCCCGCCGCGCCCTGGACCGGGGCACCGGCCTGGACGACGTCCTCGGCTTCGTCGCCCGCGTCCGGCCTGGGCTCCGGCGGCTGCGGATCGCGCTGCTCGCCGACTGGAGCCACTCCCTCAAGCACCGGGACCTGGGCGCGGCCGTCAAGGACATCACCGCGTCCGGCGCCGACGGCCTCCTGGTGCACGGCCTGCCGCCCCGGCTGCGCACCGCGTACCGGGAGGCGACCGAGGCGGCCGGAACCGCGGTCGTCACCACCTGCTACCCGACCAGCCCGGAGGAGACCCGGACCCGGGCCGCCCGCGAGTCCTCCGCGTACGTCTACCTGGTGGCGCACTACGGCCGCAGCGGCACCGCGCCGCCCGCCGGGCACGCCGCGCTCGCCCCGGTCGTCGCCGGGCTGCGGGCCCACACGAACTCCCCGATCGCCGTCGGCTTCGGGGTCAGTACGCGCAGCCACGTCGCGGCGGTCGCCGCGAGCGGGGCCGACGCAGCGATCGTCGGCTCCGCGGGCGTGGCCCGCGTGGAGCAGGCCCTCGAAGAGGAGGGCTCCGCCACCACGGCACTGCGCGACTTCGTCCGGTCGCTCCAGCCCGGACCGGACGAGACCAGTACGGCCAATACCCCTATCCGAACAAGGAGTTGACCATGATCATCCGTGACCTGGAGACCGTCAAGAGCGTCGACTGGGGCAACGGGCTCAGCCGTCGCTTCCTCACCGAGTCCGACGGCGTCGGCTACTCGATCACCGACACCACGGTCCGCGCCGGCACCAAGTCCCGCCTGGAGTACCGCAACCACCTGGAGTCCTGCTACTGCATCGAGGGCTCCGGCGAGGTGGTCGAGCTCGACGGCACCGTGCACCCCATCACGCCGGGCCGGCTGTACTCCCTGGACGAGCACGACGCGCACTACCTCGTCGCCTCCCCGCACGAGGACCTGCGGCTCGTCTGCGTCTTCACCCCGGCGCTCCAGGGCGACGAGGTGCACAGCCTCGACGCGCACACCTCCTCCGCCTACTGATCCGCACCCGGCACCCGCACCTCTGAAAGGGGTCCCAGTGATCCGCTGGAACACCGACCAGGCCGACCTCCGGGCCGGCCTGGCCCGGTGGGGCGAGGCACTCAGCGCCGACCACATCGCCCAGGACGAACGAGCGGAGTTCTCCTGGGAGAAGTGGAAACTGGTGCGCCGGTCCGGCATCCTCGCCCTGCCCTTCGCCGAGGAGCACGGCGGCCTGGGCCAGTCCCTCCTCACCACCATGTACGTCCTGGAAGGGCTCGGCGAGCACTGCCGTGACGCGGGTCTGAACTTCTGCGTCACCACCACGCTCGCCAGCACCGGCGTCCCCCTCATGCGCTTCGGCACGCCCGCGCAGAAGGAGACCTACCTGCCCCGGATCAGCTCCGGCGAGGCGATCGGCGCCCACGCGATCACCGAGTCGGAGTCCGGCAGCGACGCGATGGCGATGGCCACGCGCGCCGAACGCGACGGCGACGACTTCGTGCTGAACGGAAGCAAGTGCTTCGTCAGCAACGGCCCCGTCGCCGACGTGTTCGTCGTGTACGCGCGCACCCACCCCGACGGCGGCGCCCTGGGCGTGACCGCGTTCCTCGTGGACCGGGACACCCCGGGGCTGACCGTCGGCAAGCCCGTCAAGAAGATGGGCCTGCGCACCTCCCCGCTCAGCGAGCTGTACTTCGACGACTGCCGCATCCCGCGCGACCGGGTCCTCGGCCGGGTGGGCGGCGGGTTCATCGTCCTCGACTACGTGATGAAGCGGGAGATCCTCCTCTCGTTCATCGTGAACGTGGGGGAGATGCAGCACCGGTTCGACCGCTGCGTCGAGTACGCCCGCACCCGCCGGTCCTTCGGCAGGACGATCGGCTCGTACCAGTCCGTCGCCAACAAGATCGTCGACGCCAAGATCGGCCTGGAGTCGGCCAGGAAGTGGCTCTACGACACCGCCGAGCGCCTGGAGGAGGGCCAGGACGTCACCGAGGACCTGGCCATCGCCAAGCTGGTCACCAGCGAGGCCAACCTCGCCGGCTCGCTGACCGCCGTCCAGATCTTCGGCGGGCACGGCTACATGAGCGAGTACGGGCTGGAGATCGACGTCCGCAACGCCGTGGGCGGCACGATCTACTCGGGCAGCAACGAGATCCAGTACAACCGCATCGCGTCCAAGCTGGGCCTGGGCCGATGACCACCCTGTCCCCACCGCTCACCCTCAAGGTCTGCGGCGCCACCAGCACCCGCGACGTCGAGGTGCTGGCCGGTGCCGGTGCCGGACTCGTCGGCCTGTGGCACGGCGTCCCCGGCGGCCCCGCGGACCTGCCCGTGCACGAGGTGGCCGCCCTCGCGGCGGCCGTCCGCGCCACCGGCACCCTGCATCCCGTCCTGGTCACCTTCCTCGGTGACCCGGACGCGGTCGCGGACGTCATGCGCCGCACCGGCATCCGCACCGTCCAGCTCCACGCCTACCAGCCGCCCGCCACCGTCCGCGCCCTGCGTACGGCCCTGCCCGACGCCGTCATCGTCAAGGTGCTGCACGTCGCGGACGGCACCTGCCCGGAACGCCCCCTGATCGGAGCGTACGAACGGGCCGGCACCGACCTCTTCCTCATCGACGCCACCACCGCCGACGGCCGCGTCGGCTCCACGGGGCAGCGCTTGGACGAGGACACCGTCCTCCGGCTGGCCGAACGGTTCACCCTGCCGTTCTGGCTCGCCGGCGGACTCACCCGGACCAACCGGTCCGCGTACGAACGGGTCCTGAGCCACCCCCGGCTGCGCGGCATCGACGTCGACACCGCGGCCCGCGGCGGCGACGGCCGCTTCGGCGCACCCGAGGTGGCCGGACTGGCCCACGCCTGGGACACCGGGCCGGGCCACCCGGACCCCCGCACTCCTTCCGCCACGGACACCCCGACCACACGGCCTACGGAGCAGCCATGAGCCTTCCCTTCATCGAGTCCCTGCTGTCGGCCCCGCAGCCCCTGGTGATGGAGGTCAAGCGGCGCGACGCGTTCGGCTTCGACCTCATCTCCGGCCACACCCCCGCAGAGATCGTCACCGCTTACGAGAAGGCCGGGGCGCCCTGCATCTCGGTCGTCACGGGACGCTGGTTCGGCGGCACCCGCGAACTGCTCCGCGATGTCGCCCGGCTGACCGAACTTCCCCTGCTCCAGAAGGACTTCATCACCCGCAAGGACCAGCTGGAGACCGCGCGGGAGCTCGGCGCGTCGGCTGTCCTGCTCACCGCCGGACTGCTGTCCGCCTCCGCCCTGCGCGGCCTCACCACCGCCGCGCTCAGCGCGGGCCTGACCCCGTTCGTCGAGGCCACCACCGAGGCCGAGATCGAGGCCGTGCCGCACGCCGACGAGTGCGTCATCGCCGTGAACAACAAGGACATCAAGACCCGGGAACGCGACCGGGGAGACCTGGCCCGCAGCTTCGAACTGCTGCCCGCCCTGCGCGCGAGCGGCACCCCCTGCCCGGTGAGCGCCAGCGCCATCGACAGCCCGCAGACGGCGGCCCGGCTGCTCGACGCCGGCTTCAAGGGCCTCCTCGTCGGCACCGCCCTGCTGCGCAGCGGCGACCCCGGCGAGTGGCTGCGCACACTGGAGAGCAGCCGGCGCACCGCGCAGCCTGCCCTCCACCCGTCGTGAGTGTCCGCACCGCGCGAAGGGGGCTCCGTGGCCACGGAGCCCCCTTCGCATGCCCGTCCTTCAGGACACGACGCGGTTGACCAGCTGGTCACGCACCCGTGCCGGGATGCCGGGGGCGAACCGGCGCAGATAGTGGTCGATGTGCCGGTCCGCGCCGACCAGGAACGGCAGGTCGAACACGAGCAGCCGCCGCACCGCGAGCAGCGGCACCGGCGAGCGCAGCGGCGCGAAGTCCTCGTTCCACAACCCCGGCTCGGCGCACAGCGGATGGAACTGGCCGATCATCAGCCCCTGGGCGACGAAGTCGTCCTTCGCGTCCGCCTGCAACAGGTCCAGGCCGGCCGGGTCCGCGTGGTCCAGCTCCGGGAGCACCATCAGTACGGTGAGGAGCTCCCGCTCGTCCTCCGGCAGCTCCGACGCCAGCCGTTCGTACCAGCTGCGCAGGGCCTCCACGGCACCGGGCAGCGCGGCCGGGGTGCTCTGCGCGGGCACCGCGAGCAGGAACCGGCCGGCACGCAACGAGGGCTGGGTGTACGGGCACACCGGACCGCTGCGTCCCAGCTCGGGGTGGCTCGACACCAGGAAGGTCCGGCTCCACTCCAGCACCTCGCGGAGCGGCCCGAGCTGCCCGGCCGGCACGAGGCCCCGGTCCACCTGACCCGGCGTGTAGATCTGCAGCCGGCTGTCGCCCCTCATCGCGGCTCCCGCCACATCGGCCGGAGGCGTGGCCCGCCGTCCGGCAGCACGATGTCCTCGCCCAGCCGCACGAAGCCCTGCCCCCGCGCCGACGCCTCGCCGCCGGCCGAACTGGCCTCCGCATACGCTCCGCACCCCGCCGCGTCGGCCTCCCGCAGCACCTCGGCGACCAGGGCGCCGAGCAGCCCCCGGCCGCGCGCCCCGCCGCGCACCGCGCCGAACGCGGCGTAGTAGTGCGGCCGGGCCGGGTGCCGGGACGCCTGGAGCTCGGCGATCAGCGCCAGCGAGGCGGCCTCGCGGACCCCGAGGACGTCCTCGAAGCGCCCGGCGAACTCCTCGCCCCGCGCCTCCGGTTCGGCCTGGGCGTCCGGCGGCGTCCACAGCAGCACGGCCTCCAGGCCGGGAGTGCAGGTCACCGCGTCGTACGCGAACGACATGTCGAGGAACACCCTGAACAGAGCGGGCAGCACCCGCGCCCTGCGCTCGGGGTCCGGGGTGATCCAGCGGGTGAGCGGGTCGTCGTGGAACGCGTCCGCCAGCAGCGCCGCGAGGGCGCCGGCTTCGGCCCGCCGGGCGCGCCGCAGGGCCGGCCGGGGCGCTGTCGGCAAGGGCGGTGGCGGGAACGTGGACAGGTGGGTCACGAAGTTCTCCTCCCGTTCGATGGGTGTGCCGGGCGCGGCGGTCGGGCGCGCCCGGTCGAGGCCAGCTGCTCCACCCGGGCGTGCAGCTGGTCCAGGTGCAGTTCGGCTTCGGGTTTGATCAGGACGCTGCGCATCACCCGGGCGGTCGGGGCGTCGGCCACGACGTCGGGTCTGCGCCGTGCGAAGTCCGCCGCGTCGGTCCGCAGCACACTGAGGAACACGGGGTCCTGCTCCGCGTGCATGCCGTCCGTGAGCAGCCGGCCGGACGCGGCGTCGACGGCGGACAGCGACAGCGGCCGCGTCGCGGGGAAGTAGCTGACGATGTCCAGCTGCGGTGCCTGGTACGTCTCCAGCTCCTCGGACGCCTCGATGCGCTCCGCCCATCCCACGGCCGCCCGGCGGCTGCCGGCCAGGACCTCGCCGAAGCCGTCCCGGGTCAGCGGCAGCAGCTGCAGCGTCAGCCAGAGCGCGGCGGCCGCCGCCCCGGCCCGCGAGCACTCCAGGCTGATCTCGCCCAGGTGCAGTTCGGACTCGGTGAAGTAGGTGTACGGCGAGTCGTGCGCGAAGTGGTTCCGGGCGGCGGCGTCGTTGAACAGCACCGCCCCGCACCCGTAGGGCTGGAGGCCGTGCTTGTGCGGGTCCACGACGACCGAGTCGCAGTCCGCGATCGCCCGCCACGGGCGCACGTCGATGCCCTCGGGCCGGTCCGAGCGCCCGAGGAGCGCGTAGAACCCGCCATAGGCGGCGTCCACGTGCACCCGTACGCCGTAACGCCGGGCCAGCGGCACCACCTCGTGCACCGGGTCGACCGCCCCCAGTCCCGTCGTCCCCGTGGTCACCACCACCGTGCCGACCCGGCCGGCCGCGAGCAGCTTCTCCAGGGCGTCCAGGTCGATGCGGCCCAGTCCGTCGGCGGGCACCCGGTGGCCCTCGACGCCGAGCACCCCGCACATCCGGGCGTGCGTGTAGTGGCACTCGGCGCTGTACGCGATGCCGCGTCCGGGGTGCGTCTGGCGCGCCACGTACAGCGCCTCCAGGTTGGCCATGGTGCCGCTCGTCGTCAGGTGGCCGAGATGCGTGCCCCGGAAGCCGAACATCCCGGCGAGCAGGTCCACGCACTCGCGTTCCATCTCGGTGGTGGCCGGGCCGCCCTCGGCGGCGTGGTTGTTCGGGTTGAACAGCATCGCCGTGACGTAACCGACGACCGCCGCGGGATGCGGCGGCTTGACCATCTGCCCCGCGTAGCGCGGATGGAAGAACGGATAGTTGTCGTCCAGCCGCTTCGAGAACGCGGCGAACGCGGCACCGAACTCCTCGTCCCCGACCAGGTGCGACGGGTGCTCCCGGTACGGGCCGAAGCGCTCTCCCCAGTGTTCGGCCACGTCTACGGCACGCGGCAGCCAGTAACGAAGATCCACGGTCGGCCTTCCGGTGGGGGGCAGCGGACGGCTCAGGTATACGGAGCGGAGCGCAAGCCGACCGCAAGCGGTTCCCTGGCGGTTCTGGGTCGGCTCTGGCCCCGTTCTCAAGCGCCATAACGGACGCCGCATGACACAACGGGCGGCCCCGTGCCCGTCCTAGCAGCACCCGAGATGCGTGCGAGCCGTCCTTGCTGCACTCGGCGCGTCCGCCGAATCCAGCAGCAGGAGTTCCGTGATGGTGACCAGACGCACTCTGATGACCGCCCTGAGCGTCACCGGCGCCGGGCTGTTCACCGGCGCGGCTCTCACCCCGCTGATGACGGCGGGCGCCGCCCCGCGCGACGCCGCCCCGGCCGGCACGGCCGTCCCCGTGGGCCCCGCCGTCCAGCCGTTCCAGGTGCCGCTGCCCCTGCTGCCGGTGCTGACTCCCACCGCGACGCGCGGCGGCGCCGACGTCTACGACATCACGATGCGCCGCACCCGCGCCGAGATCCTGCCGGGCCTGAGCACCGACGTCCTCACCTACGACGGGCACTTCCCCGGCGGCATCGTCCGGGCCCGCTCCGGGCGCCCCGTGATGATGCGCCAGCACAACCAGCTGGGCGTCGACACCTCGGTGCACCTGCACGGCGCCTCGGTACCCGTCGACAGCGACGGCGGCCCGATGAACACCTTCGCCTCCGGGACGAGCCGCACCTACACGTACCCCAACCAGCAGCCGCACGCCTCGCTCTGGTACCACGACCACGCCCACCACTCGGAGTCCGAGAACTGCTACCGGGGCCTGTCGGGCAGCTATCTGCTCACCGACGACGTGGAGGAGGCGCTGCCGCTGCCTGCCGGGCGCTACGACGTCACCGTGGCGCTGCGCGACGCCCACTTCGACGACGACGGGCAGCTGCTGTACATCATGGACGACGCGGAGGGCCGCTCCACGATCCTCGCGAACGGCAAGCCGTACCCCTACCTCCGGGTCGCCGCCCGCAAGTACCGCTTCCGGCTGCTGAACTCGTCCAACCTGCGGTTCTTCGCGCTGCGCCTGGCCGACGGCTCGTCCTTCACGCAGATCGGCTCCGACGGGGGCCTGCTGCCGCGCCCCTTCACCACCGACGCGCTGCTCCTGTCACCGGCCGAGCGCGCGGACATCGTCATCGACTTCTCCCGCTACCCGGTGGGCACCCGGCTCGTCCTGGAGAACACCCTCGGCCCCGGCGACCCGGACCGGACGGGCAAGGTCATGCGCTTCGACGTGGTGCGCGAGGCCGCCGACCCCAGCCGGGTGCCGTCCGTACTGCGTACACTCCCGCCGCTGCCGCCGGTGACCGGGCGGCGCTCCTTCGACCTGAACGTCGCCCTCGTCGGCGGCGAACCGCAGGGCACCATCAACGGCCGCGTGTACGATCCGGCGCGCGTCGACACCGAGATCCCGTACGGCGCCAGCGAGATCTGGACCGTCACCAACACCAACACCGACGTGCCGCACAACTTCCACATGCACCTGGTGCAGTTCCGCGTCCTGGAACGCAACGGAAAGTCGCCGACCGGCGCCGAGGCGGGCCTGAAGGACACCGTGTGCCTGATGCCCGGCGAGACCGTCGGACTGCAGGCGACGTTCGACTCCTACCGGGGCACCTACGTCTACCACTGCCACCTGCTCGACCACTCGGCGATGGGCATGATGGCGCAGATGCGCATCCGCTGACCCGTCGCACCCGGGCACGCCCGTTCGAGTATCACTCGACGTTCGCTGGAGGAACGCTCGTGATCCTGTCCAGGGCGGCCTCCGCGCCCGCGGCGGGAGCAGAAGCACCTCTATCCTCGTCAACAGCGCGCCTCGGCACCCCACTTACGAACCGGACAAGAGCGAGGACGTACCGATGACACCCAATCCGTATCAGCAGCAGCAGGGCCCCGCCGGCGGACAGGCGCCGTACCAGCAGCCGTGGGGTCAGCCCGCCGCGCCCGTGCCGCCGCGGGAGGACCGCCCGAACAAGGCCGCGGGCTGGCTGCACATGATCTCGGTGATCACGCTCGGGCTCATGGCCGGCCTGTTCTTCGCCTTCGACGTCTCGGTCATGCCCGGCCTCGCCAAGACCGACGACCGCACCTACGTGACCGCGATGCAGCAGTTCAACGCGGAGATCGACGGCAACGGCCTGTTCGCGCTCATCTTCATGGGGGCCATCGTCGCCGCAGGCCTCGCCGCGTTCCTGGAGTTCCGCCGGGGACGCAGGACCATCGCCCTGTGGGCCGGCCTCGCCGCCGTCCTCTATCTCGTCGTCCTGATGCTCACGATGGGCGTCGAGATCCCGCTCAACAACCAGCTCGCCGACCTCGGCAACCCGGCCAAGATCCACGACTTCTCCCTGGTCGACAAGTTCAAGGGGACCTGGGAGACCGTCAACATCTTCCGTACGCTCCTCAACACGGCGGCCCTGGGCTGCGCGGCGTACGCCGCCAAGCTGCACGGCCGCGCCGAGGCGCTGCTGTCCGTCGGCCGCTGAGCCGACGCTCTTCCGGGAGGGCGGGTACGGGCACGAGCCCCGTACCCGCCCTCCCGCGTGTTCAGCTTCCGCCGTTCAGGACGAGGGCCCAGCACAGCAGCCCGGTGGCGGCGGTGCACAGCAGTGTGCGCAGCACGTTCCCGCGCGCCCAGGCCCCCTCGAACGCCGCCCGCACCGCCTCGGGCCGCGCGATCCCGTCCACCGGGCCCGCGGCCTCCAGCGCGTTGTTCAGCGGGATGTTCAGGCGGCTGGTGACCCCCATCGACGCGATGTAGCAGACGAGCGCCGCGACGGTCGGCACCACGGCGTCCCGGTTCCCGCCGCCGAACTGGAGCCCGACCGCGAGCCCCGTGAACAAAAGGGCCCCGATGTAACCGAGCACGAACCACCCGTTGAGGATGGCCACGTTGACCCGCTGCATCACATCGATGAACGTACGGTCCCCCGCACCGCGCAGCGCCGGCATCACGGAGATGGCGAAGCCGTAGAACAGCCCGCTGACCAGCCCCGTCGTCACGGTGGCCGCGATGAGCGCGAGCGTTTGTGCGATCTCCATTGCCTGACCCTTCAGCTTCTGCCGGTGCGGCGGTGCCTGTCCAAGTCAACTCTCCTCTGCGCAAAGGGAATGCAACAGGAAGGTCAAGGACAACAGAGTACGGGGGCGGCCGCGGCGGCGGGGGCCTGTTGTGGCACCCTGCGCGGGTGGAAGACGATCTCGTCGGTACGCAGGCCCCGGCCCGCCGCCTCACCGACCCCGTCGAGGCGCTCGCGGAACTCGAACGCGTGCTGCCCGCTCTCGCGGCACACCGCCTGCCGGCCCCGCCGGGCGTCGACTGGACCCGCCTGGAAACCGCCCTGGGGACGCCCCTGCCCGCCGACTACAAGCTCCTGTGCGACCGCTACCCGACGTTCGTGCTGAGCGACTTCCTGCATGTGGGCGGCCCGGCACCGGGCAACGAAGCGGCCTGGGCCGAGGACGACGACGACCTGGAGACCCTGGCCGAGTGGTGCGAGGACGCCGACCTCGCCGTCCCCCTGCACCCGTACCCGGCCCCCGGCGGCCTGCTGCCCTGGGCGTCCTCCTACGACGGGGACTACTTCCTCTGGTCCACCAGCCCGTCCGGCCCATCGGCCTGGACGGTGACGGTCGCCTCGCGCAACGGCGCCTGGTGGCACTACACCGGCGGAGCGGTGCAGTTCCTCGCCGACCTGGCCGGCGGCGCCCTGGAGTTCTGGAGCCTGCCGGGAATCCGGCCGGAGATCACCTGGATCCAGCGGCCGTAGCCCGTCAGGGCCGGAAACGGGTCTGGCTGAACGCCTCGCCCCGGCCGAACGCGAGGACCTTCACCGGCCGGACGGCGAACACCGGGACGACCGCGCCCGGCTCCCCGGAACCCTCCGGCTGAGGACCGTCAGGCCGGTGCCGGAAGCCGCCCTCCACCACGTCGTACGGCCACCGGATCTTCGCCATCCACAGCTCCGCGAGCCGCTCCAGCACCGGGCGCTCGGCGACCCGCAGCGCCGGCCCCTCGACGACCACATCGAGCCCCCGCCCGTACGCGTTGTTGCCCGTCGTCAGGACGCAGTTCGGATTGCGGGTGAGGTTGCGGCCCTTCTGCTCCTCCAGCCCCGTCGAGAAGTGCAGCGCCCCGTCGAGCCACACCGCCGGCAGCGGCGTCACATGCGGACGCCCGTCCGGCCGTACCGTCGAGAGCCAGAACATCTCGGCCCGCTCCAGGACGGCCACCACCTCGGCCCACGGGGTCGCCGCGGCACCGGCACTGCTGTAGCCGGGATGAAGCTCGGCGACAGGTTCGTTCATCATGACTCCGCCCTCGACACGGTCCTGGGGACACCAGTCTGCGCGGCCGTCACCGCCCCCACCCGCATGCGGGGCCATCCCCCCGGAGGATTCCCCGGAACGAGGGTCCCGCCGAAGCCCCCGGCTACGCTCACCCCTATGCCGAACCCCCTTCCGCTGACCACCCCCCTGCTCTCCGCCATGGGCGGCATCCCCGCACAGGCCGAGCCCCTGGACAGCAGCCCCCGGTCCCGGGTGTGGCGGCTGCGGGCGGAGGACGGGCGGCCCGTGATCCTCAAGCAGATCACCGGCGACGGGGACACCCGCGCCGGCGCGGACGCGCGCTTCGCCCGGGAGGTCGCCGGGCTGCGCCTCGCGGGACGCGGCTCAGTGGCGCCCGCGCTGCTCGCCGCGGACCCGGCGGCACGGGTCATGCTCCTCGAATACGTGGAGGACCTCGGCCGCACCGACGACTGGATGCCCGGGTACGCCGACGCGCTCGCCCGGCTCCACGCCCTGACCGGACCCGCCGACGCGGGCGCGCTCCCGGCCTGGACGGGGCCCACGGCCGCCGACGCGGAGTCCTTCCTCGCCCTCGCCCGCGCGCTCGACGTGCCCGTACCGGCCGCCGTCCCGGACGAACTCGCCGGGCTCCTGGAACGGCTCGACCCCACCGGGCACCACGCCCTGCTCCACGGCGACCCCTGCCCCGGCAACGACCTCCGCACCCCGGACGGCGTCCGCTTCGTCGACTTCGAGGGCGCCGCCCTCGGCAACGGCCTCGTCGAGCTCGCGTACTTCCGCATCGGCTTCCCCACCTGCTGGTGCGCCCTGTCGGTCACCGCCGCGCCGCTCACCGAGGTCGAGGCCGTCTACCGGACCACCTGGCGCGACCTCACGGGCAGGGACGTACCGGGCGACCTCGCCGACGCGTGCGCGGGCTGGCTCATCCAGGGCGACGCACTGGTCGAACGGGCGCATCGCGGGACGGCCGACCACTTCGCCCGGGTGCCCGCCGAGGACTTCGAGTGGGGGTACGTCTCCGCCCGCGAACGCCTCGTGCACCGCCTGGGCGTGGTCGCGGACCTCACCCGCGACCACGACCGCCTGCACGCGCTCGGCGGCCTCACCTCCGCCCTGGCCGCCCGCCTGCTGGAGAACTGGCCGGCCCTGCGCCCGCTGCCCGCGCCGGACGAGCGGCCCTGGTACTGAACGGGCTGTCACCCGTACGGGTCGATTCCGCTCGCGCGGGGTGCGGGTAAGGACGGCCCGTCCGTCCCCGAGCAGCCTCCCGGAGGCACCCGTGCCCGAAATGAACGACCCCTACCGGCCCGGCACCCCCTGCTGGATCGACCTGATGGTCCCCGACCAGCAGGCGGCCATCGACTTCTACTCCGACCTCTTCGGCTGGCAGGGCGAGGTGGGCCCGGCGGAACACGGCGGCTACTCCGTCTGCACGCTCAAGGGCAAGCCGGTCGCCGGGATCATGAAGGCCATGAACCCGGACGGCACGGTGCCGGACCCGATGCCGCCGGCGGCGTGGACGACGTACCTGTCGACCGACGCCGTCGACTCCACCATCACGTCCGTCACCGACGCCGGCGGCACGGTCGTCGTCCCCCCGATGGACGTCATGGACCTCGGCCGCATGACCGTGCTCGCCGACCCGGCGGGCGCCGTCTTCGGCCTGTGGCAGCCCGGCACCTTCGCCGGTGCGGGCATCGTCAACGAGCACGGCGCGCTGGTCTGGAGCGAGCTGACCACCCCCGACCCGGACGCGGCGTCCGCGTTCTACTCCGCCGCCCTGCCGGTGACGGCGACCCCCTCCGAGATGGAGGGCGCCGACGGCTACGTCGAGTTCCAGGTCGACGGGCGGGCGGTGGGCGGCATGATGGACATGAGCAAGGTGCCGCCCGGCGTCTCGCCGCACTGGCAGCCGTACTTCGCGGTGGACAGCGTGGACGACATCCAGTCGGCCGCCGTCCGCGCCGGCGCGACGGTCCTGGCCCCCGCCTTCGACATGGTCGCCGGCCGCATGGCCGTCCTGGCGGACCCGCAGGGCGGGGCGTTCTCGGTCATCGCGCCGAAGTCGTCGTAGCACCCGGTCCGGCGGGGCGCGGGGGAGACCGCGCCCAGCGCCCAGCCGGACCGTCACGCCTCCCTCAAGCCCTGTTGGGATCCAGGGCCGCCCGGGGCACCCGCCTCCGCCCGGGGAGCAGGAACGGCGTGCCCAGGACGAGCACCCCGGCGACCGCGAGGGCCGTGCGCGGGCCGGTGGCGTCGGCGAGCAGCCCGGCGAGCGCGGTGAGCACGGCGATGGACGCCTGCTGCCCGATCGACCAGGCGGTGAGCGTGCGGGCGACGAGGTGCTTGGGCGTGTGTTCCAGCCGGTACGTGGAGAGCACCGGCCCGTACAGGCTCATGTTGACGATGATCGCCAGCTCGACGGCCATCACCGTGATGAGCCCGACGACTCCCGGGCGTACGAACACCAGCCCGATCAGCCAGACCGCGCGCAGGGTGCCGACGGTCCGGAAGACCCGGTCGCGGCCGTAGCGGGCGACGACCCGGCGGGCCAGCCGCGAGCCGATGAGCCCGCCGAGACACGGAGCGGCGAAGGCGAGACCGTACTGCCAGGGCGGGAACCCGAGCCGGCGCAGCAGGAGCACGGCCAGCAGCGGTTCGGTGGCCATGATCAGGCCGCCGACGAGGACCTGGTTGAGGTAGAGCGCCCGCAGCACGGGGTGGCTGAAGATGTGCCGCCACCCGGCGAGCAGCGCGTCCGCCCCGTGCGCGCTCCCGTCCTTGGGACGTGGCGCGTCTTCCCTCTCCCGGATCGAGGTGATGCCGAGCGCGGAGAGCAGATAGCTGAGCGCGTCGGCCACCACGGTGGTGACCGGCCCGAAGATCCCGATCGCCGCGCCGCCGAGGGGCGGGCCGGCCGCGATGGAGCTCCAGTTCGTGGACTCGAAGCGCGCGTTGGCGACCAGCAGGTCCTCCTGGCGGACGAGCGCCTTCAGATACGCGCCGCTCGCCGCGCCGAACGCGATCTTCGCCGCGGCGATCACCGCCGACACGACCAGCAGCTGGACGAACCCGAGCAGCCCGAAGGCGTACGCGACCGGGATCGACGCCATGGCCGCGAACCGGACCAGGTCCATCCCGATCATGACGGGCCGCTTACGCCGGAACTCCACCCACGGCGCGAGCGGCACCGCGATCAGCGCTCCCACGGCGGGCCCGACCGCCGACAGCGCGGACACCTGGGCGGGCCCGGCGTTGAGCACCAGCACGGCGAGCAGCGGCAGGGCCCCGAACCCGAGCCCCGACCCGTACGCGCTCACCGCGTACGCGGCCCACAGCCGGCCGAACGGCCGCCCCAACGCTCTTCTGCCCACGCCGCCTCACCCACACAACCCGAAATTGCCGAACGAGAGCTAATCGCTCAGCAGAAGCGCAGGTCAAACAACCATCGACCGGTCACAGCACAACCAGGGGTTGTTCACTAGGCTGGCCTGCCATGGACCTCCAAGCAGTGCGCACGTTCGTCGCCGTCACGGAAGCGGGCGGGTTCCAGAGGGCCGCGGCCGACCTCGCGGTCACCCAGCAGGCCGTCTCCAAGCGCATCGCCGCCCTGGAGCAGGCCCTCGGCGTACGCCTCTTCACGCGCGCCCCGCGCGGCGCCGAGCTGACCATCGACGGCCGGGCGTTCCTGCCCCACGCGCGCGAACTGCTGCGCGCGGCCGAGCGCGCGAGCGCGTCCGTACGCCCCGGCAGCCGCCCGCTGCGCGTCGATGTGATCGCGTCCCGCACCGCGCAGTCGAGCCTGATGCGCGCCTTCCACCGCGCGCACTCCGGGATCGCCCTCGACGTGATGATGCTGGTCAGCATGGACACGGCCGTGGCCGCCCTCCGCACCGGTGAACTCGACGCGACCTTCCGCGCGGTGGGCGCCCCCGGCCGCCCCCTCCCCGACGACATCGCGTCCGCCCGCGTCCTGGACGAACCCCTCCAGCTCCTCACCGGCCCCGCCCACACCCTGGCCGACGCCCCCTCGGTGACCCTCGCGGACCTGGCCGGCCACCGCATCTGGATGCCGGGCATCGCCCCCGGCACGGAGTGGGGCGCGTACTACGACGACCTGGTCGCGGAGTTCGACCTCACCATCGAGGCGACGGGCCCCAACTTCGGCTCGGACGTCCTGCTCGACACCATCGCGGACACCCCGTCCCTGGCCACGTTCATGGGCGAACACTCCCGCCTCATCTGGCCCCGGACCCACGACCTGCGCCGCATCCCGGTCACGGACCCGGCCCCGGTCTACCCCCACTCCCTCCTCTGGCACCGCGACAACCCGCACCCGGCACTGGCGACGCTGCGGACGCACCTGGCGACGGCGGGGGACTACGGGGCGGCGGGGACCTGGGTGCCGGGGTGGGCGACCGGGCGGTGAACCAGAGGCGGTCCGTCGCACGCGCACGGCATCCGGGCCGGTGTCGGTGGCCGGCTCATGCGCTCGCGGCGGCCTGGGCGCTCAACGACTCCGGGCTGCTTCGGGCAGCCACTTGTCGAAGCCCCAGCCCGGGTAGGAGGTGCCGAGGTACGGCAGGTGCTCGGCCCAGTCCTCAGCCGCCAGAGGCTGAACCCCGTGCAACGCGATCTCGCCGGCCGCGTCGATGCCGAACCCCCACGAGAAGCCGGCCGGCGGCACGACGCGCCGTTCGGCGTCGTCCATCGGCGTCCAGGCGAGGAAGCTGTGCGCCGTCCAGTCCAGGACGGCCCGTTCAGCCCGTGACGGGGCATCGAACAGCGTCGGGTTGAGACCGAAGAACGCGTAGGGCGACGGCGCGTCCTCGAAGAGGTAGAAGGGGTCCATGTCGAACGCGGCCCCCTCGGAGGAGTTGTCCGTCGAACGCACCAGCTGGACCCAGCCGAACATGGCCCGGTACCCCTTGCCCGGGTAGTCCACCACGGCCGTGCAACTCGGAAAACCGGCGGAGGACGGGTGCTTGCCCACGGCCGCGGGGTCGCCGACGCGCTCCAGCGTCACGGTCACCGCGCCCTGCAGGTCCTCACGTAAGAAGGAGGGGTTCACGGCCCTCACCCTGCCGTCCGGCCAGGCTGGTGACAAGGTCCCACGTCCGGTTCAGAACGGGGAGGGCGGCGGCCCACCGGGGCCGCCGGAGGAGGGCGGCTGCTGCCAGGCACCGTACGGCGGTGGGCCGTTGGGCACGGTTCCGGGTGCGGGTGCGGGTGGGGGCATGAGCCGCTGCTGCGCCTCGCGGCCGGGGCGGCGGCGTACCGCGCCGAGGGCGAGAGCGGCGACCGCACCTCCGACCAGCGCGCCGGGCATCGCCCAGGGCGGCAGCCCCGTGCTTGTCGCGGCGGCGGCAGCGGCGGGAGCCGTGTCCGTGGCCGCCGCGGGTGGCGTGGTCGCGGCGGCGGGCTTCGGCTCGGCGGGGACGGCGCCGGCCGGAGTGCCGGGGTTCCAGGACTCGGCGGGCCTGGGCGTGACGCCGGTGCCGGTGCCGGCGGACACCGTGAGCGGGAGCGTGTCGCCCTTGGTCCGGGTGGCTCCGCCGATGCCGACCTGGACGTAGTAGGTCCCGGCTCGCTCGATGGGCTTGTAGTCGACGGTTCCCACGGTGCATTCGGCGGTGAAGGTGCCGCCGCTCAGGGCCGTGGCGTGCCCGCGGTAGATCATCTTGGTGCCGTCGGAGCTGCCGTCGCACAGGAGGGGCCGGCGGGTGGGGTCGTAGATCCGCACACCGAGCCGCTCGTAGTGGGGTGAGGGGCCGGGATCGTAGCCGCCGGGCACCTCGACCGATGCCTTGATGTCCAGGCGCTGGCCGGGCTTGAGGGTGATCCTCCAGATGGGGAAGTCGCCGACCGTGAGCTGCCGCTGGGCGCCCCCGGCGAGCGGGGTGCTGCTGTTGAACGAGTAGCCCCCCGCCGATCCCGTGTCGCCGTCGGCGGCGTTCGCGGGGCCGGTGGCGAGGAAACCGAACGCCGCGGCGGTCATGAGTGCGGTGCGTACGCGCATGTCAGGCTCCCCTGCGGCGGTTGCGGGTGACGACGGATCGAATGGCCAGGGTCAGCAGGAAAGCGGCTGCGGCGGCGATGGCGAGGGCCGCTGGGCGGTCCATGAAGGACGTGGCGGCCGCGGTCGTCTCGGTGGCCCCGGCACGGGGGCTTTCGGTGTGCGGGGGTGCGGTGGGCTGTCCGGCCTCGGCGCCCGCACCGGTGACCCGTTCGTCGGGGGTTCCGTCCGGGCGGACGGCCCGGTCGGCGATGCCGACGGCCACCTCGACCGGCTCGGCCTGCGCCGTCCGGACCTCGCTGTGGATCCGGGCACAGACCTCGGTGCTGTCGGCCCCGGCGGGAATCTCGTCCCAGGACAGGCGTTCGGACTGTACGCCGATGGACATGACGTTGGACCACCGGTCCTCGACCGCCGTCTCCGTCGCCCACACTCCGGCCCGGCCGGGCAGCGACAACTGGGCGTTGACCGAGGTCGGGGTCTCCCACGCGCCGGCCGGAATGACGGAGCCGGAGAACCGGAGCGACTGTCCCGGATGCAGCGTGACCTTGTACCAGCGGGACTCGCCGTCGCGGATCCTGTCGAGGTACTGGCCGGGGACAAGGGTGGGGGCGCTGGGACAGTCCTTGCCGCCGCTGACCCTGGTGCCGCTCCGCGCGTACGGAGTGAGGGCGCGTTTCACGGACTGGTCGAGCCGGTCGGCCAGTTCGTCCGCGTCACCCGCGTCCACATAGGTTCCCTTCGTGGCGTTCGCGATGCACGTCAGCTCGCGCTTGGCGGCGGCGTTGACCCTGAGGCCGACGGTGTCGATGACCAGGTCGATCCCTGCCCCCTTGAGCTCACGGGCGACCTGGCACGGGCTCGGCGGAGCGCAGTTGTCCTCACCGTCGCTGACGAGGATGATCCGGCGCGGTCCGGTGTCACCGAGGTCGGCGGCCGCGGCCCGGAGGCTGCGGCCGATCGGCGTCATCCCGACCGGCTTCAGCGCCTGCACCCGGGCCAGCGCGGACGCCTTCGAGGCGGAATCCATCCGGGCGACAGGGGCGAGGAGTTCGGTGTCCTTGCATCCGGGGCCTTTGGCCTCACCGGCGTACTCGGATCCGTACACACGCAGCCCCATGGCCGTGCCGTCGGGTGTCCCGTCGAGGAGGCGGCGGACGGCGGTCTTGGCGGCGGCGAGCCTGGTCTGCCCGCCCGCGTCCTCGGTCGCCATCGACCCGGACACATCGAGGACCGTCTCGATACGGGGCGGCGCCTTCTCCGCGGCGGGTGCGGCCCCGGCCGGGGTGCCCGCCAGTACGACGGCGGCGAGAGCCAGGGCGAAGCCGGCCCGGAAGCGGGCCTTCGCGGTCACCGGGGGTCCCCCTCGGCCCGGGCCGCCCGTACGACGATCTCCGAGCAGCCCTCCGCATGCGCTGCGGCTTGCACTTTGCGAACCTCTGCGGGCAATCGACGCATGCGAATTTCCCCCCATCTCGTAGGCAAGCAAGGAGCCTTGACTCCTCGCCGTGGTGCTCACGAGGGGAAACTATAGCGTTGCTTTCGCAAATGCAAGAGGGAATTGCGGATCACGGGCCCCCGTGTGCCGGCCGGGCTCGTTCCGGGATCGGCCGCACCCGGCCCGCCGCACCCGCAACACCGCCGGCCACCGTCGCTTCCGCAACGGTCAGCGTTCGAGGAGGGCGACGCGAATGGCCCGCTCCACGGGGGCCGCCATGGCTGCGTGGCCGTCGGCGTTGGGGTGGACCAGCGTGACCTTCTTGTCGATGGCACCGCAGTTCAGCGCCGTGCCCGGGAGTTCGGCGGGCCAGTAGTCCTCGGCGTCGCCGCAGATGCCCTCGACCCACTTGGTGTCCGCCGGCCGGCAGACGTCGTGGCCCACGCTGGAGGAGTAGACGTCCACGTAGCGGTCGCCGAAGAAGCCGCTCACCTCCCGGATGGTGCTGTTCAGCGGCTTGAGGACTTCGTCGCGGAGCCAGTCGACGTCGGCGTGGCCGATGAGGCTCAGCTCGGTGAGGGACAGACGGTCGCAGTCACCGCTGTCCTCGGGGAGGGCGGCCGGGTAGCCGACCGTGACGACCTTGGCGTTGGGTGCCGCCCGGTGCACCTGGACCAGCATCCCGATGTATTCGCCCTGGACCCGGGCGAGCTTGTCCCGAAGGCTCTCCTCTCCCTCGGGCGGGCTGGTGTAGTGGTCGCGGCAGGACCGGCCGGCCGCGCCCATCTCCAGGCACGTGGCCAGGATGTCGGTGAAGGGCAGGCTGTTGCCGCCGACGCCGATGGTGACGACGTCCGTCCCGTCGCCGAGTCCGGCCCGCTCGGTCTGCGGGGCCACCGACGGCCAGCCGGCGGCGGGCGGCTGGACCGGGCCGATCGGAGTCTGCCGGGTCGTGGCGATGTCGGAGATCGTGGCGCCGCCGCAGCTGACGTCGGTCAGGCTGACGGGCCTGCCGGGCGGGAACTCGGCGAGTTCCCGGTCCACGAGGTCCGGGTAGGCACCCGCGGTGCGGGCGCAGCCGTCGCGCGACGCGTCGCCCAGCGGCGGCTGCGGGGCTCCGACGAAGACGCCGGCGGTGTACGAGTCGCCCAGCGCGGCCCACTGGTACGAGTCGGCCGCACCGGCGGAGCCGGAGGGCAGCAGCGCCGACGCCGTGAGGGCGAGCCCGACGGCCAGGGCGCGCGTGCGCAGACGGGACACACGGTGTCGCATGGATGCTCCAGGTGGGGGGGGGAAGGGCGCCCGGGGGCCGGTCGGCTCCTCCGGGAGGCGGAGGGCAGCTCCCCCAAGATCATCCACGGCGCCCGGCCGGCATTCCGGTACCTCGGGCGAACGTGCCCCGATCGGGGGAAGGCGTCGGAGATCCGGCGCTGCCGACGAGCGCCTGACGATCCGTACCGGTCGATAGGTTGACCACCATGGGCGTCGACCTCACCACACTGATCGCCGACTGGTCCTGGCTGGCCGAGGTCCCGCCCCCCGAGCGGCTGGAGCGGCTGCGGGACGCCTGGTACGACGAGGCCACCGGGTTGTGGGACGACACGTCGGTGACGGTGACGTACGGGTGGGAGTGGCCGAGCGGGCCGCACAGCGCGTACTTCGGCGTGTACGAGTTCCCCGGCACCCTCGGCTCGTACAAGCCGCACTTCTGGGCGGGGGAGGCGTGGGAGAAGGCACGCGACCACGTCGGCCCGGCCGTGCGGGTGGAGCTGGACGCGCTCCTCGGCGGGCTGATCTGGAACGGGCCGGACTTCGATGACGACGAGCCGGGCGAGGGCTACGCCTTCTTCTCCGGCGGCCACGGCCTGCTGGTCGCGAAGACCCCGGAGGGCGTACGGGAACTGCTCGCGACCTGGGAGCGCCTGCGGCCCCGGCTCGAAGAGCTTCGCGCGCCCTTCGAGGAGCACTCCGCAGCGTTCCGGTACACCGACTTCGACGCCTTCGTGCGCCTCCTGGCCGACTGGGGCGAAGTCCTGGCCGAGGCCGCCCGCCGGGGCTGGGGGATCGCGGGCGTGAGCGAGTAGCGGTCACCGCCTGCGGGAGACCCCCAGCTCGACCAGGTACCGCTTCGTCACCCGG
Source organism: Streptomyces sp. SAS_281 (assembly GCF_052542855.1). Taxonomy (NCBI): domain Bacteria; kingdom Bacillati; phylum Actinomycetota; class Actinomycetes; order Kitasatosporales; family Streptomycetaceae; genus Streptomyces; species Streptomyces sp. SAS_281. The sequence goes on along the minus strand of NZ_JBMNDO010000036.1, from coordinate 26,987 downwards.
GCTCCGTACCGCCCGTCGATCAGCTCCGCGATGGAGTCCAGCAACCCGCTCCGGGCGGCCTCGGGGAGCGCCCGGTGGCCGGAGTACGTGCGCAGCACGTCCAGGTACTCCGCCGTGGTGTACGTGACGTCGTGCTCGTAGCGGCGGAAGACCGTCGGCCCGAAGCGGCCGCTGCGCGCCACCTCCTCCGCGTGGTCCCCGTTGCCGACCTCGGCGGCGGTGGGAGGCCGCGTCCCGGGCTCGGTCCCCGGGTCGAAGCGCTCGTAGCAGCGCTGGACCTCCACGAAGAACTCCTCGGTGCCGCCCCGCACATGCTGGGTCCGCACCACGGCGAGCGCCCCGCCCGTACGCAGAGCGTCGGCGGCCTTGGGCACGCGCACCGCCGGGTCGATCCAGTGGAACGCCGTGACGACGAGCACGGTGTCGTACGGCTCCGCCGGCAACGGCCAGCCCTCGAACGCGGCCGTCACCACCTCCACGTCCGGCGCCCCGGCCAGATTGCGCCGGGCGACCGCGGCCATGCCCGGGCCCGCCTCCACGGCCGTGATCCGGCACCCCCGCCGGGCCAACGGGACCGTGGCCTGCCCGGTCCCGCAGCCCACCTCCAGCACGCGGCTGCCGGGGCGGGCCCCGGCGAGCTCCGCGAGGTCGTCGTACAACGCCGCCGGATAGCCCGGCCGGGCCCGGTCGTACAGCTCCGCGTCCTCGTCGAACGTCTGCCGCAGCCGCTCCCGCACGGAGTCCTCGGGGCTGTCGTCGCGGCGGGCAGGTGTGGTGATTTCGGGCATGCGGGGCAGCGTAGGCGACGCAGAGCGCGCCGACGACCTGGCCGGGCGTGGCGCCCAGGGCGCGGGCGACGGAGAGGGGGCGCCGGGTCCGTACGGCGGTGCCCGGGTCGAGGAGCACGGATGGCGGTCAGTCACAAGGTCCGTCAGCCGGGGCCGGCCTTCCGGGCCCCGGGTGCTGGAATGGCCCCATGGGCGACACGCTGTACGACACCGACCTGCTCGTCATCGGCGGCGGCCCCGCCGGCTGTGCCGCCGTACGGACCGCCGCCGGGGTGGGGCTGCGTACGGTGCTGGTCGAGCCGGACCGGCTGTGCCGGAACCTCTACCGCATCCCCGCGCTCGACAACGTGCTCGGCGGCCACACCAGCGGCCCCGCGCTCGCCGACGCCATCACCGCGGAGGTCATGGGCACGGAGCTGTGCCGACTCGAACTCGGGTGTTCCGTGGACGAGTTGCACGCCGACGACGACCGAGTGGCCGTCACACTCGGCACCGGAGCCCGCCTCACCGCCCCGTACGCCGTCGTCGCCACCGGCGTCGGGCCGCTCCAGCCGCGCGACGTCCCCTGGATCACCGCACCGGACGGGCTCACCCTGCCGCCGCTGTGGCAGGCCGGGGCGGAAGAGGGCCGGGCCCTCCTCGTCCTCGGAGGCGACCGGCCGATCGGGACCTTCCTGCGCGCCCACCCGGACACCGGCACCCGCCTGCTCGTGGCGTACCCCGCGGCCGACGCGTACAAGACGGACGAGATCCGCGACGACCCCCGGGTCACGCTCGTCCCCGTCGAACACCTGACGCTCTCGGGCGCGGCGGAGGTGACAGCCCCGGACGCACTACGGCGGACGCTCGCCGCCGACGCCGTCTTCCTCAGCCTCGGCAGCGCCCCGACCGCCCCGCCCGGCGACCTGGTCCGGAGCCCCGACGGCTACTGCGCCCCCAACGGCCAGCACCCCCGCGTCCTCGTCGCCGGCGACCTCCGCTCGGCGCGCTACCAGCGGATCATGACCGCGTTCGGCTCCGGCAGCGAGGCCGCGCTGCACGCGTACTACGCGGGGCGGGACCTGCTCGCGCAACCGGAGGCGCCGGGGACCGCGACGACGGATCGCCAGTGAGGAGCGGATCAGCCGCAGGGTCAGCGCCACCCGGGCGTCGCGCGAGAGCGCCGGATGACAGCACGTGAAGATGAGCCGCAACCAGTCGTCGTCGACGGCCCGGAGATCCTCCCCGTCCTGCGGCCCGGGCACGACGTCGTCCATGACCAGCGGCGGCAGGGCCGAGCGCAGGACGGACCCCCGGCGCAGGACGTCCTTCGCGCGGTTGCGTGCGACGGTGGTCAGCCAGGCGCCCGGCCGCTCCGGGACACCGCCCGCGTCCCACTTCCGCAGCGCCTGGGCGTACGCGTCCTGGGCACACTCCTCGGCGAGGCCGAGATCGCGGGTGACGCGCACCGTCGCGGCGAGCGTTCGCCGTCGCGGCAGAGGACAGGACTTCGACGGCGGCCGGCGGCCAAGAACCCCTGGACCCGCCGCCCGCTCCCGGTCACCGCGTGCCGGTAGGCCCGTAGTAGGGCGCACGCCCCGCCCTTGCGACCCGAGAGGTACCGGATCGCGTCCCGTGGGCGGACGTCGACGCGCCCGGCCCCCGCCTAGCGTTCGGATCATGAGAACTCGTCACCACGCCGTGGCCGCCACGCTCCTCGTCCTCGCCCTGGGCGCGACGGCCGTCACCCCTGCCGTCGCCGCCGCCCCGCAGCCCGCCCCCGGCACGTCCGTCGCCGCCGTCCCCGCCCCGCAGCTGCGGCTCCCCGCGCCGACCGGGCCGTACGCCGTCGGTGAGAGCACCCTGCACCTGCGGGACACCGGGCGCGCCGACCCGTACGTACCGGCGGCGGGCGCACGCGAGCTGCTGGTGTCCGTGTTCCATCCGGCGCGGGCCGGGACCAGGGTGCGCGCCCCGTACATGAGCGCGAAGGAGGCGGAAATGCTTCTGGATTCGAGGGGGCTGGGCGGGGCCGTCGCGCCCGAGGTCATCGCGGCCACCGAGACGCACGCGCGCACCGGCGCCGCGCCCGCGCCCGGGCGGTTCCCGCTCGTCGTGCTGTCGCCCGGGTTCGGGCAGAGCCGTTTCACGCTGACGCACCTCGCGACCGACCTGGCGTCCCGGGGGTACGTCGTCGCCGTCGTGGACCACGCCCACGAGTCCGTCGCCACCGTCTTCCCGGGCGGGCGCGTCCTGCCGTGCGCCGCCTGCGACTACGTGGAGCGGGCCGGTGACGCGGGACTCGCGGAGGTCGCCCGGGGTCGGGCCAAGGACGTGTCGTTCCTGCTGGACCGGCTGACCGGCCGTCACCCCGCCTGGCGGTACGCCTCGATGATCGACCGGCGGCACGTCGGCATGGCCGGGCACTCCATCGGCGGTGACTCCGCCGCGTCCACGATGGCCGCCGACCGGCGCGTGCGCGCGGGCGTGAACATGGACGGCACGTTCTACGACCGGGTCCCCGCCGCAGGGCTCCGGGGCCGGCCGTTCATGATGCTCGGCACCGAAGTCGACCACGCCTCCGGCGGCACCTTCGACACCACGTGGGACCGGGACTGGAAGCGCCTCGACGGCTGGAAGAGGTGGCTCACGGTTGCCGACGCCGGCCACTTCACCTTCACCGACCTGCCGGTCCTCGCGGCGGAACTGGGCATCACCGACCCCTCGGCCCCGCTGCCCGCGGATCGCTCCGGCGACATCACCCGCGACTACGTCGCCGCCTTCTTCGACCTCCACCTCAAGGGCGTACCGCAGCGTCTGCTCGACGGTCCGACGCCGGGCAATCCCGAGGTGACGTTCCAGGCGCCGGCGCGGTAGCGGGCTGCGCACGACGTGGGGGCCCTCGATTATTACGCCGTAATAATCGAGGGCCCCCATGTGCGGGGTCAGGCGGCGCCCGCGGTCCCCGCGGCCGGCTTGACGTGCTCGTTGACGCGCTTGCCGAGCAGGATGAAGAGCAGGACCAGCCCCACGGTCAACAGGATGTGGCCGAGCCCGGCGGTCAGCGGCACGACCTCCGCGATGTGGTCCTCGTCGCGCCCGAGCACGGTCAGGATGCCGTGGACGCCCATCATCGCCGTCGAGATGGCGATGCCGATGTTGTAGAACCAGAAGAACGCGGTGAACAGCTTCGAGCCGGACAGCCCGAAGACCTTGTCCAGGGCGAGGACGATCAGGAAGACGAGCATGCCCAGCGCCAGCAGATGGGTGTGCATGAGCGCCAACTGGGTGTCGCCGTGGAAGTCCTTGATCTTGGTGAACTCCCGGTAGAAGAGCCCGGAGACCACTCCGACGATCATGTAGACGTGTGCTGCGTAATACGACTTCCGCATGGCGGACTTCGCCCCCCCTGGGTCGAATACCGTACTGATCGGGGCCATTCAAGCACCCGGCCCCGCGCGTACGGGTGTTTCGTCCGGCGCATCGGGGCGCTCCACGAGCGCGCCTCAAGCCACCTTCGAGCGCTTCCCGTACGCGGACGGGCCACCGGTCACGCCTCGCTCCAGGATCAGAAGTGCGTGCTGACCCCGAACGTCTCGCGGAGCCGGGCCATGTCGTGGAGGTCCCGGTCCCTGGGCTCGTACCCCTGGTGGAAGCGGACCTGCTGGGCGGCGGACAGGCAGGGCACGGTACGGCCCCCGACGCTGCCCGTGACGAAGCAGTCGGCCGGATAGACGAACGGCTTCCCGGGCTCCAGCGACTCCTGGCGTGCGCTCCCGTCGGGGCCGAACGACAGGGGGTGCAGGTCGATCTGACGCTCCGCCCCGTCCGCGAGGACGAACCGAGCGGGCCGCCAGTCGAGCGTTTCGGTGAACCCCGCCGCGGCAAGAGCGGCGACGACGGCCGGCTCCTGCTCCAGGCGGTGCATCAGGTCCAGATCCTGGTGCTCCCGGGTCTGCCGCCCCACCAGGGCATCGATGCCCCAGCCCCCGCCGACCCAGACCTCCGCACCGGCCTTCCGCAGCAGGTCCAGGATCTCCAGCACATTGTCACCGGTCATGTGGTCCGTCGCTTTCCCCGAGGAGTGGTGGTGACGAGCCCCGGCTCACAGGGGCTGGTCCGTGAGCTCCCCGAGGGAGGGGGCGGTCCGGGCCGGGCCCCCGGGAGCCATCGAGCACCAGCAGATGCGCCCCCCCCAGTACGCCGCCTCGTGAAGTGCATGGGCCGACGATATCCGGGGCCGCGTCCGGGCCCGCTCATCCGGCCCGACCGAAGAGGAGCGTCCCGGCACAGCCGCACGGCCGCGGCCACCGACAGGAAGGCCGTTCCCTTGAGCACGCCCAGCGGCATCGTCGAAGCCACGGCTACGGCCACGGCCACGGCGCGGAACGGCCCGGGCACCGAGGCCCGGCACGCATCGGCGCCCGGCACGCATCGGCGCCCGGCCCGCGCCGACGGCCGGCAGGAGCCGGCCGCCCATGACCACCGCGTTGAGCGCGGCCCGTGGTCGTATCGGTCGCCCGGGGCCGTATCAGAGATGCGCGGTCCCGCCCCAGAGCCGCAGGCTCAGACGGTGGCCGTCGCCCTGCCAGTGGGAGAGCGACGCGTTGGGCACCGGCGGCACGCTCTCGGGAGCCGCCGCCCCGAGGCCCGCCAGGGCGAAGCGGACGGCGACGACCGCCGCGTCATGGGCGACGATCAGCACCCGCCGCCCGGGCGCGGCCCGTTCCAGATCGGCGAGGAAACCGCGCACCCGCAGGGCGACATCGGCGAGGGATTCCCCGCCCGGCGGGCGATGGAACCACTCGCCCAGCCGGTCCCGGCGCGCTGCCTCCTCCGGGTCCCGCGCCACCAGCGCGGCCGGCGGGTACAGCTCGAAGACGCCCATCTCCCGGTCACGCAACCGTTCGTCCACCAGAAGCGGAAGCGGAGCGACGCCCTCACCGGCCGCGTACCCGGCCATCACCTGCCAGGTCTGCCCAGCCCGTAGGTACGGCGAGCACACGACGAGGTCCAGGTCCCCGGCGTGCTCCACCAGCCATCGCCCGAGCGCCCGTGCCTGTGCCCGCCCGAGTGCGGACAGCGGTACGTCGCGGTCGCGGCCTTCCAGGGGCGTCGCACCCGCCTCGGCGAAGGCGGCATTGGCGGTGCTCTGCCCGTGCCGGACCGCCCACAGTGCGCCGAGCGCGTTCGGTACGGCGAGGGGCGCCCCGCCTAGTCCCCCTTCGGGACGCCAGGATGCCGCCTCGCCGCTTCCCCGTACCGCGTCCGTCATGGCGTCAGGTTAGGTCCCCGCGGCCCGGATCAGGCCGTGGCCGACGGCTTCTCGCGGAGGGCGTCGACCACCGCGCGCTGCAGGACCGCCGACGTGTTCGTGACGGTGCCCTTCCTGCCCATGGCGGTGTCCCGGATGAGGTAGGTCCGCTCGCCCAGGTACGCCAGGGTCTTCGCGTCGAAGATCCAGACGGTGCGCCAGCCGGCGCGCTCGTTGTCCCGGGCCACGCCGATACCGTGCCGGCCGGCCGCGTCCACCGCGTCGGTGTCCACGCTCACGCCGGGGATCCTCGCCGCGGCCTTGTACAGGGCGGCGGCGGTCTTCGGCGGCATCAGGGTCTCCCGCAGCAGCTCGCCGATGGCCTCGAAGGCGTCCTGGTCCGGGTCCCGCTCGTCGGCCGGGGTGTCGCGCGCGTCCTGGTCCGCGGTGATCTCGGCGGCGAGCCTGCGGAGCAGGGCGTCGGGGCCGGTGGGCAGGGAGGCGAGCCAGGTGTACGTGGGCCGGTTGAGGCCCGCCGGGTAGCCGACGGGCTTCTCGCCGTCCGGGACGCCGACCGTGATCGGGTAGTACCTGCCGTCCTGGTGGATCAGCCCCTCATTGATCACCGGTCCCGCCTTCTGGGTCATCCAGACCTCGCGCTCACCGGGCTCGCCCAGCTTCACCGGACCGCCGAACGCGCCCTCGTTCTCGGTCTGCAACGTCCTGACGTACACGTACTGGTCGTCGGCGACCTCGAGCGCGTCGCTCTTCGAGGCGACCGTGGCGATCCGGTCCAGCAGCACGGTCGCGCCGCGCGGGGCCGTGGCCGTGGCGGCGGTGCGGGGGGTCTGGTCCCGGCCCGTCACGGCGAGGGTCGTGAACAGGATCCCGCCCAGGGCCAGTCCGGCGGCGGGCAGCAGGACGGCGGGGCGCAGGAGGCGGGGCCGGGGGCGTGCGGTGGCGCGGTCGCCGTCCTGGTCGATCAGCTGCATCAGGGTTTCCTTGTGGTGGAGATGGCGCCCCGGGGGCAGGTCCCGTTCGGCCGGGGCCGGCAGCAGCCGGGCCAGCTCCTCGCGTTCGGCCCGGGTGGGGCCGGAGGTGCGGTCGTTCATCGGGCTTCCTCCTGGAGGGGCAGGGCCACGAACGCGGCCCTGCCCTGTACCTCTCCGCGACGGGGGCGGGGTTCCGTGGCGTGGTCGTTCCGTTCCCGGGCCAGCCGCTCGTCCGTGAGCCGCCTCAGCCGCTCGCGGGCGCGGGACAGCCGCGACCGCACTGTGCCGACCGGGACGCCCAGCGCCTCGGCGGCCTCCGCGTAGTCGAGGCCGGACCAGACGCAGAGGGCCAGCACCTCGCGGTCCTGGCGGCGCAGTCCGTCCAGCGCCTCCCGGACCGCGGCGAGCCGCCGGGCGTCGTCCACCTGCCCGGCAGCGGCGTCCGCGATGTCCGCGACGGGATCGGGAGCGGGGCGGCGGGCCAGGAAAGCGATCCGTCGGCCGGTGCCCCGGTTGGCGTTGCGCGCCTTGTTCGTGGCGATGCCGAGCAGCCACGGCAGCAGCGATCCGCCCTCCGGCTCGACGGCCTGCCGGGTGCGCCAGGCGGCGAGGAAGGTCTCGGACATGACCTCCTCGGCCGTCGACCAGTCACCCGTCAGCCGGTAGGCATGGTTGTAGACCGGCCGCGCGTACTCCTCGTAGAGCGCGGCGAACGCCTGGCGGTCGCCCGCCCTGATGCGTGTGCGCATGCGCTCCCCGTCTTCCTGATCATCACATCTCACACCTCTACCTCTCCGGCCGTCCCGGCGGGTTCCGGTGACCCCCGCCACACCGGGGTGTGCGCGTCAGACGGCGGCCGGTACGAACTCCGCGGGCAGGCGCGGCGGATTTCCCCGGGTCCACACGATCCGCAGCGCGGTGGCGGAGATCCGCCAGCCGTCGGCCGTCCTGACCAGCTCGGTGTCGGTGTGCCCGGCGGAGACGAAGACGCCCTCCGAGCCGTCCGCGTGGACGTGGGTGCTCAGCTGGGCACCACGAGCCGTGGCCCTGTCGCCGTCGATGTCGATGACGTTGTTCGTACCGAAATGCACGGTCCGGTCGAACAGCGCCATGCCCTGCCGCACGCGGTCCAGCACGGCGTCGCGGCCATGGACGGTGCCGATGGGCATCTCGGCGGTGACGTCCTCGGTGTGGAACGCGCGGGCCCACTCGTCGTCGAGGACTCCGTGGTCCAGGGAACGGAGAAAGCGGTCCAGGAGGTCGGTGATCTCGGCGCGGTCGGTCAGGTGTCGCAGCTGCCGCTGCACCTCGTCGGTAGTCATGGTGCAAGACTCGTTCCTCAAGCGGACTTGAGGTCAAGGCGCTCCCGCTGCGTTGTCGGACCCGCCTGCGATGCTTCGGCGATGGAGAGTGAGAGGGAGCCCGGGATGACGGCCGGGATGACGATGCAGCTGGTGATCGACTGCGCCGACCCGCAGCGGATGGTGGCCTTCTGGGCCGGGGCCCTGGGCTACGTCCCCGAGCCGCCGCCGGAGGGGCATGACAGCTGGCGCGCCTACTGGGAGGACATGGGGGTGCCCGCGGAGGAGCTCGCGCCCGGCGCCGGGGACGTGCCGGAGTCGATCGTCGATCCCGCCGGGCACGGGCCGCGGGTGTGGTTCCAGCGGGTCCCGGAGGTGAAGGCGGTCAAGAACCGGTGGCACTTCGACCTCAAGGTCGGCGGGGGGCGCGGCGTCCCGCTGGAGGTCCGCAAGCAGCGGGTCAATGCCACGGTGGCGCGGCTGGTCGAGGCCGGTGCCACGGTCGCGGAGGTCAGGGAGCTGCCGGACATGGACTTCTGCGCCACCGCCATGCTGGACCCGGAGGGCAACGAGTTCGACGTGGTCTGACGGCCACCGCCGTTCGCGCACGGCGGTGGCCGGTGGTTCACTTCCGGGCGCTCACAGGATCTGGATGCTCTTGATCCGGGGCGGGTTGTTCGGGAACGTGATGTCCGTCCAGCGGTTGATCCGGACCGAGTCCCCGTTGACGTCGTAGTAGATGAGGTCGTTGTTGCCGGTGACGATCCGGTCGGCCCACCAGCCGCCGAAGTCGGTCCGGCCGGCGTTGGCGTAGCAGTCGACGCTCTGACGGCCGTCGAGGTGGGAGTAGATCTTCAGGAAGTCCGCGCCGCCGATGCACTCCACGTGGTCGATGGCGTAGGCGGACCCTGCGGGTACGGCGACGGTCAGCGAGGCCGCGGCGGCGAATGCCATGGCCAGGGAGCCGAGGATCCGCTTGCCCTGTGCGATCACGGGATCTCCTTCGTACGGGTCCGGGCCGGGGCCCGGCCGTGTCGGTGACGTGGCGCAGCGACGAACGGGCGCGCTCCGCCGAGCCGGTGGCGACTCGTTGACGATCTTGTAGCCGCGCCACCGGCAGGCGCGGAAGGCGGAGCGGCGCCGCCGGTTTTCGACCCGATCGGGCGAGGGCTACCGTGCCCCGATGTCGTACGCGACCCCCTCGGAGACCGCCCGCAGCTTGTCCGGGTTGGCCACGTTGTGGATCGCGGTGATGCGCCCCTGCGCGTCGAAGTCGAAGGTCATGGTGGCGATGACGCGGTCCGGGCCGCTGAACACGAGCCCCGGCCCGCCGTTGATCTCCGCGAGCCCGGCCTTCATGTCGGCCGGCTCGACGCCCTGGTAGGCGACCGTGCCGATCGCCGAGAACCAGCCGGCCACCGTGGCCGCGCCGGTCACCGGGCGCAGGGCCTGGCGGACCTTGCCGCCGCCGTCGGTCCACAGGGTGACGTCGGGGGAGAGGAGTTCGAGGAGCGCGTTGACGTCACCGCCCGTCGCGGCGGCGTGGAAACGTTCCGCCGCCTCGCGCTGCCTGGCCCGGTCCGCCTCGAAGCGCGGACGCCGGGCCCGCACGTGCTCACGGGCGCGGTGCGCGGCCTGCCGTACCGCCGCCTCGGAGCGCTCCACCGCCTCGGCGATCTCGGCGTGGCTGAAGGCGAACACCTCCTTCAGCACGAACACCGCGCGTTCCAGCGGACTGAGCGTTTCGAGCACCACCAGCATGGCCATCGACACCGACTCGGCGCCCAGCGCGGCCGATTCGGCGTCCGGGACCGCCTCGGGGGCGCCCCCGCCGGTCAGGATGGGCTCGGGCAGCCACGGCCCGACGTACGTCTCCCGCTTGTACCGGGCGGAGCGCAGCCGCTCCAGCGCCAGGTTGGTCACGATCCTGGTCAGGTACGCCTTGGGGTCGGCCACCTGCGAACGGTCCGCGGCGGACCACTTGAGCCAGGCGTCCTGGACGGCGTCCTCGGCATCGGCGGCGGTGCCGAGGACGCGGTACGCCACGGAGAACAGCAGGCGCCGGTACTCCAGGAAGACCTGCTGACCGGGATGGGCGAAACGGTCGGGATGGGCGAAGCGGTCGGCGGCGCTGGTCATTTGTCCCCTCGGATGCGGGTGAAGCGGCCTCCGCGAGGCCAGAACGCGCCCGACGCGGGCATCTTCTTCATACGGCCGTACGTCGGCCAGGGCGAGGCTGTCACGGTCTCCTTGTACCGGACGGCCATCGCGCCCACCAGGCAGATTCGGCGCGGGCTGTCGTCGGGCCGGGTGAACTGCACGACCGCGTCGCCCCGGCCCAGGCTCACCGGCGTGTGGTAGTAGCCGAACCGGAAGGGCTTCGGCTCCTTGCCCCGGAGGACCCGGTCGATCGACAGCGCCGCGTGCACCCCGGTCGGCATGCCGCCCTGGCAGGTCCCGTGCATGACCCCGTAGCCCTGGCGGATAGCGGCCGCGTCGCCGACCGCGTACACCTCGGGGTGCGAAACGGAGCGCAGCGCCTGGTCCGTGACGACCCGTCCGCGCTCATCCACCTCCAGTCCGGCGGCGGCCGCGAGCGGTGCCACCCGGGTGCCGCCCGTCCAGAGGACCGCGTCGGCCGCGATGCTCTCGCCGCCCTCCAACTCCACCGAACCGGCGAGCACCTTCGCCACACGGACGCCGCTGCTGACCCGCACGCCGAGGCGGTCGAGGGCGGCCCGTACATGCGCCCGGGCCTTGTCGTTCATGGCCGCGCCGGGCTCCTCGCCGCCCAGCAGCACCACGTCGAGGCGGGGGTACCGCTCGGCGATCTCGGCCGCCGACTCGACGCCGGTGAGGCCGGTGCCGACGACGACCACAGTGCCGTTGCCGCGTTCGCGGTCCTCGCCGCCCTCGGGGTCTTCGCCACCGAGGCCCTTCAGCCGGTCGGCGAGCAGCCGCGCGTCCTGGGCACTGCTCAGCGTGTACGCGTAGTCGTCGGCGCCGGGCACCGGCGAGGTGTCGGCGACCCCGCCCAGCGCGTACACCAGCGTGTCGTAGGACAGGACACGTTCGTCGTCGATGCGTACGGTCCTGGCCCCGGCGTCCACCGCCGTCACCCAGCCCCGCGTGAACCGCGCGCCCGTGCCCTCCAGCATCTCCGGGACGCTCATCGTGTCGAGGGGGCGGCCGGCGGCGGTCATGTGCAGCCGCATCCGCTCGGTGAACCGTTCCCCCGCGTTCACCACGGTCACCCGCACCGCGTCCCGCCGCTTCCCCGTCCGGGCCGCCAGCTGCACGGCGGCGGCCATGCCCGCGTACCCGGCCCCCAGAATCACCACGTGGTGCTCGCCGTCCGTACGAGTCTCCCGCTGCGTGTTCATGATCGGTCCCTTCTCCATCGGCTGCTGACAACCAGGGGATGGGGGCGGGGCCTTCGGATGTGACATGGCGGGACTGTGGCGCGCGTCACTCGTAACCGCTTATAGTGGTTACATGGATGTCACGCCCCCGGGACTGACCCTGCGGTCCACCACCGGCGCCGCCTACCGGTTCGACCCGGGCACCCTGTGCCTGGAACTGCTGACGACCGGCGGGCCCGGGCCCTACCAGCGGTACGAGGTCCTGCACCGGCCCGCCGACGTGACCGCCTGGGCGGAACGCTCCCGGCTGACCCCGACCCCCGAGCTGGCCGTCTCCGCGGAGGAGGTCGCGGCGCTACGGATGCTGCGCGACGCGCTGTTCCGGGTGGTCATCGCCCACACACGCGGCGAACCGCACCCCCCCGGCGACCTGGCGGTCATCAACGAGGCCGCCGCGCGCCCCGCCCTGGCGCCCGCCATCGCCCCCGACGGCAGCCGCCGGTGGGCCGGCACCCCCGGAGGGGCGGCGCTGGCCGCCACCGTCGCGCGCGACGCCGTCGAGCTGCTGACGGGCGCCCACGCGCACCGCGTCCGCATCTGCGCCGCCGAGGACTGCCACCTCGTCTACGTGGACACCTCGCGCCCCGGCCGCCGCCGCTGGTGCTCGATGGAGCACTGCGGCAACCGCCACAAGGTCAGGGCGCTGCGCGCCCGCCACTCCGAGGAAGGATGACCCATGCCCACCGGACTCACCAGGGACGCGGGCTGGCAGATCGGCGTGTCCCGCACGCTGCCCCACCCCCCGTCCGCCGTCTGGGACTTCATCAGCGGCCCCGAAGGACTCGCCCTCTGGCTCGGCCCGGACGCGGCGCTGACCCCGGAGCGCGGTGCGCCGTACCGGACCGCGGCGGGAGTGACCGGCGAAGTACGCGGCTACCGCCCGCCGGACCGCATCCGCGTCACCCACGGCACCACCACCCTCCAGGTGGCCATGACCCCGGCCGCCGACGGCACCCGCACGATGCTCCGCTTCCACCAGGAGCACCTGGCGAGCGCGGAGGACCGCGAACGCGGGCGAACCCACTGGCAGCACGTCATGGACGAGGTGGAAGCCGCCTTGGACCGGCCGTAGGAGGTCCCGGCCCCTGAGACGTGAATCCGCACGACGTCCTTCCGTCAGCGATGCAGGGCGGCGAAGTCCAGCAGGGGCGCGGCGACCCGGGGCGGGTCCTCCAGGATCGGCGAGTGCCCCAGCCCCGGCAGCAGCTCCACCCGGGCGCCCGGCACGGCGCGGTAGCCGGCGGCGGACGAGGAGCGCCAGCGGCGGTCGTCCTCGCCGAAGAGCACCAGCAGCGGCTTGCCGAGCACCGCCAGCCGCTCCGGCAGCGCCCCCTCCTCCATATACGCGCGGGTGGCCTGCATGGTGGCCGCGAAGGAGTGCGGTGTCATGGCGCGGACCTCGTCCAGCAGCGCGTCCGGCACCCGGTAGCCGGGGCGGCTGAAGCCCGTGCTCGCGAGCTGCCGGATCTGCTCGTCGCTCGGCGGCCACTGGGCGGGACCGGCCGCGCCGGAGCCGGTGGCGATGAACGCACCCAGGTTCGGGCCGGTGTTGACGAGCACCAGCGCCGACACCAGCCCGGGGCGCTCCTCGGCGAGGGCCGTCGCGGTCACCCCGCCGCTGGAATGCCCCACCACCACGGCCCGCCCGGCACCGAGCCGGTCCAGCACGTCGCCGGCCCGCCGGGCCTGGTCGGGAATGGCGTAACGGCCGCCGTCCGGCTTGTCCGAGCCGCCGTGCCCGAGCAGATCGACGCGCACGACGCGGTGCGCCCCGGACCCGGCCCCGCTCCCGGCTCCCGTCAGCAGCGGTACGAGCGCGTCCCACGAGCGCGCCGAGGACGCCGAACCGTGGATCAGCAGAAGCACGGGAGCCTCGCGCGGCCCGTCCTGGCACACATGGATGGTGTCGCCGTCGTCCAGTGTGAGGAGCGACGACTCGGTGGTCCTCGAAGCAGTCATGGCTCCACTGTCGCGACCGGCCCCGCCCGCGTATTGAACGAATGTTCCGGTCGGCCCTCGTAGCATGGAAGGGTGCACACGTTCATGCACGGTACGACCGCGTGGGACGTCGCCCGTCCGCGGCGGCCCAGCCGGGTGGCCGGAGTCACCATGGCCGGGTTCGGCGTGCACGACCTGGACGCGTTGCGCATGGTCCCGCACCCGGCGGTCACGCTGCTCCTCGAATTCGGCGCCGGCACGCCCGTCCTCGACCGCGCCACCGGTGAGCAGCAGCGCGGATGCCTCGTCGCCGGCCCCGGGCTCGGTTCCGGGGGAGCGGTACGGGTGCGCGGGCGGGACGTCGAGTGCGTGCAGGTGCGGCTGTCCCCCGTGATCGCCCGCGCGGTCCTCGGCGTGCCGCCCTCCGAGCTCGACGGCGCCGTCGTCCCGCTGGACGCCCTGTGGGGCCGCGAAGCGTCCCGGATCCGCGAACAACTCGGCGAAGCCCCGTCCTGGCAGGCCCGATTCGCGCTCGCGGAGGCCCTGATCACGCGCCGGTACGCGGCCGGCTCCCCGGTGGACCCGGAGGTGGCGCGGGCCTGGCGGCGGCTCACCGACGGGCACGGCCTGCCCAGAGTGGAGGAGCTCGCCGCCGATGTCGGCTGGAGCCGCAAGCGGCTGTGGTCCCGCTTCCGCTCCCAGCTCGGGCTGCCGCCCAAGCGCGCGGCCACCCTGGTCCGCTTCGACCACGCCGCCCACCGCCTGGTCGCGGGCGAGGGCCCGGCCCGGGTGGCCGCCGACACCGGCTACGCCGACCAGTCACACCTGCACCGCGACGTCATGGCGTTCACCGGGGCCACCCCGGCGGCACTGGCCGGCGAACCCTTCCTCGCCGTGGACGACATCGCCTGGCCGGGGCCCTGAGGGGCGCCTGGGCGCGACGCACCTCGGCGAGCCGGGCCTCACGCAGGTCGCGCAGGCCGCGCAGCATGAAGGGGCAACTCCCCTTACAGGAAAAGGGCTTAAGGTGTGTGCGGCCCGCGGCGCACGGGCCGCCCGGGCCGTCGAGACGCCCCGGGACACCGGCACCGGGGGGACGGACGACATGGCGGACGAGCCGGACACACCGGGACCGGGCCCGGCCGCGGCGATCACCACGAGCCACCCCCTCGCCCCGTACGACCGCCGTGTGCTCCTCGTCGCCGGCGGGGTCTTCGCCCTCCTCATGGCGCTGTCCACGCGCTACGGCTTCCACATGGACGAGCTGTACTTCCTCGACTGCGCCAGGCACCTCCAGGCGAGTTACGTGGACCAGCCGGTCCTGGCCCCGCTGCTGGCGCGCGTCTCACTCGAGCTGTTCGGCGTATCGGAGGCCGGGCTGCGGCTGTGGCCCGCGCTCGCCGCCGCCGGGACGGTCGTCGTGGGCGGGCTGACGGCGCGTGAGTTCGGCGGCACCCGGCGGACACAGCTCGTCGCGGCGATCGCGACCGCAGCCATGCCCGTGCTCCTGGGCGGCGCGCACCTCGCCAACACCACGTCGTACGAGGTGCTGGCCTGGGCGGCGATCGCGCTCGTGGTCGTACGGATCGGCCGCACCGGCGACACCCGCTGGTGGCTCGCGGCCGGGGCGCTCGCCGGGATCGGGGCCGAGTTCAACCACCTCGCCGGCATCTTCGGGGTCGTCCTGGTGGCCGCCGTCCTGCTCGGCCCGGCCCGGCGCACGGTGGCCGACCGGTGGCTTCTGGCCGGGACGGCGCTCGCCGTGCTGCTCGTGCTACCGGACCTGTGGTGGCAGGCAGACCACGACTGGGCGATGTTCGAGATGACCCGGGCGCTCAACGAGAAGAACGGAGGCCCGGGCCACATCCCCACCTGGATCGTCGGCCAGATCGCGACGACCGGGTTCGCGACGGCGATCCTCTGGTTCGCGGGCCTGCGCTTCCTCTGGCGCTCCGGCCGGCCCCTGTGGCAGTGCCTGGTCGCCGCGTACGCCGTGCTGTTCGTGCTGTTCGCGGTCACCACAGGGGCCCAGATCTACTACCTGGGCGGTCTGTACGTGTGCCTGCTGGCGGCCGGCGCCGTCGGGCTCGACGGATGGCTGCACGCCCGCCGCGACCGCCTGCGGGACCTCATGATCGCGACGGCAGCCTCGACCGCGCTGCTCGCCGTCATCGTCCTCCCCGTCCTGCCGCCGGGCGCGGCCGCCTGGACGTACGGCGTCAGCACGAACACGGGGGAGACCCTGGGCTGGCCCCGACTCGTCGGCACCGTGCACCAGGTATGGGACGGCCTCCCCCCGGAGCAGCGCGCACACGCGGTGATCTACACGGCCGACTACGGAGAAGCCGGCGCCCTCAACGAACTCGGGCGCGGCACCGGCCTGCCGCACGCCGTGAGCGCCCACAACACCGACTGGTGGTGGGGCCCCGGCGACCCGGCCGCCACCACCGTCCTGGCCGTGGCCCCCGGCCCGGAGCACGCCCCCGACTACGCCGCCCGGCTGCGCCGCTACTTCCGGCACGTCACCGTGGCCGCCGGACTCACCAACCCGTACGGCATGCACAACGTGGAACAGGGCGGTCACGTCTACGTCTGTACCGGGCCGCGCCGTCCCTGGGCCAAGACGTGGCCGCAGTTGCGCCACTACGGATGAGGCGCGCACACCCTAGCGTGCACCCATGCATGCCTTTTCGCGTTCCTGGACAGCGCTGCTCGACGCCGTGGCCGGTCTTCCCGACGAGGACTTCCCGAAACCTTCCGGCTGTACGGGGTGGCTCGTCCGGGACCTGGTGTGCCACCTGGTCATCGACGCGCAGGACGTCCTGATCACCCTGGCCACCCCCGCCGACGGGCCCGCCACGACCGACGCGCCCGGCTACTGGGACCTCCTGCCCCAGCTCCCGACGGGCGACGACCCGCTCGACGCGCTCATCCCCCGCCTGGCGGCGGCGTACGGCGAACCGCGCCTGCTCAAGCACCACATCGACGACGTCGGCACAGCGGCTGTCCGCGCCGCCGGTCTCGCGGACCCGGCCGCCCGGGTCCGTACACAGGACATGGTCCTCACGGTCGCCGACTATCTCTCGGCGTACGTCCTCGAAGGCACCCTGCACCACCTCGACCTGGTGGCCCACCTGCCCGCCGCCCCGGGGCCGCCCGCCGAGACCCTGGCCATGGCCCGCACCGCGCTGGAGTCCGTCGCGAACGCCACGTTCCCCGCCTCGCTGGCGGACGCCGACGCGCTGCGGATCGGCACGGGGCGCCGCACACCGACCGCCGCGCAGACGGCGGAACTGGGCGGCCTGGCGGCACGGCTTCCGCTCGTCCTCGGCTGACCCCTCAGCCGCTGCCGGCGCCGCACAGCTGCTCCGCGGCGGCTGGTCGGCGAAAGCGGCGGTACGACAGCCCCGGATGGTGGTGCAGGCTTCACCCCGGTTCGGGTGCGCGGTGTACTGACCCGCACCCCCCGGCCCGGCAGCATGGAGGGGACGGCGCGGGGGGACCGCGTGACGCGCACGGAGCGAAACAGGAGTTCTCATGGCACGTTCGACCGACTACGACGAGGACCGCGCCCCCCGCAAAGCCAGAGGAGCGTGGTACGCGCCGCCACTGCTGGTGTTCCTCGCGGGCGCCATGCTCACCTCCGTGGTCTCGCACGCCGTGGACGACGCGGCCTACACCGCCGTGATGAGCGCGGGCTTCACCCTTGACGCGATCGCGGTGATCTGGGCGGTCGTCCGATGGCGCCGGTCCGCGAGCTGACCACGTACTCAGGGAGAGAAAGCTCTATGAAGTCGTCACCGGGCCCGCGGACCCGCTCATCGGGACCGCACCGGAGGTGGACCGCACTCCTGGCCGGCGGAATCATCGCCGTGCCGGCCGCACTCGGACTGACCGCCTGCGATTCCGCGCAGGACGCGCTGGACCGCGGCGACCTGTGCCTCGACATCCTCGACGTCGCGCTCTTCGACCCGGACCCGTCGAGCGCGGACGAGGCCCGCAAGGACGTACGGGACCGGGCCGACAGGATCGACAAGATCGCCGGCAGGACAGCCGACGGCGAACTGCGCGACGCCGCCGAGAAGACCGCGAAGGAACTACGGTCCGCCGCCGGCAAGGACCTGAAGGCCGGGTCGGTCCCGGAGTACGTCACGGAGCAGAACGGCCGGCTGAAGGCGCTGCGCAGGACGTGCACCGACATCGGTGACTTCGGCTGACACCACACAGAGACGTCTGCGGTCTACCGCGACGCCTCGCCCGTGATGTCGTTCCCCAGATACGCGAGGACTGCCAGCACACGGCGGTGGACGCTGGTGCCCTCCGCAGGCAGGTTCAGCTTGTCGAAGATGCCCCGGATGTGTTTGCTGACCGCCCGCTCCGTGACGAACAGCCGTTCCGCGATGGTCGCGTTCGCCAGCCCCTGAGCCATCAGCTCCAGCACCTCGTGCTCACGCGCCGTCAGCCCGTCCAGTGCCCGCGCCGACGCCCGCTGCTGGATGATCTCGTTGACCACCTCCGGGTCCAGCGCCGTGCCGCCCTCGACGATGCGCTCCAGGGCCTCCAGAAACTGCTCGACCCGGCCCACCCGGTCCTTGAGCAGATAACCGATCCCGCGCGCGCCGAGCGCCAGCAGCTCGGCCGCGTAAGCCTGTTCGACGTACTGCGACAGTACGAGAACGGGCAGGTCCGGGAACTCCTGCCGGGCCGCGACCGCCGCGCGCAGGCCCTCGTCGCGGAAGCTCGGCGGCAACCGCACATCCAGGACCGCGGCGTCCGGCCGGGTGCGGCGCAGCATCGGCATGATCTCCGGCCCCGACACGCACGTCCCCACCACCTCGTGGCCGTTGTGCGTCAGCAGCAGCGTCATCCCCTCCCGGAGCAACGCGTTGTCCTCCGCGATCAGGATCCGCATGGCAGCTCCACCTTCGTCCTCGTCGGCCCCCCGGGAGGGCTGGTGATCTCACTCGTGCCGTCGAGCGCCGCGATCCGGCGGCGGATGCCGAGCAGCCCGCTCCCGCCGTGCTCCTCGGCCCCGCCGCGCCCGTTGTCGGTGACGACGACCTGGAGGAACCCGTCGGCCCTGGCGAAGCGTACTGAGGCATGGGTCGCCCCACTGTGCTTACGGATGTTCGTCAGACACTCCGCGATCACGAAATAGACCGCGGCCTCCACGGCCGCCGGCAGCCGGTGACCGCTCTCCACGGCCGCCAGGTTCATCTCCACCGGAATGTCCGCCGAGACCGCGAGCGTCCGCACCGCCCCGGCCAGTCCACGATCGGTGAGAACCGGGGGATGCACCGTACGCACGATGCCCCGCAACGCCGCGAGCGTGGCATCGATCCCCTCCTGGGCCTCCGCCAGCCACCGCGTAGCCGCGTCCGGGTCGCTCCTCACCTGCTGGCGCGCCAGCCCGACCCGCATGGACAACGCCACGAGCTGGGCCTGCACCCCGTCGTGCAGGTCACGTTCGATACGGCGCAGCTCGGCGCTGTGCGACTCCATGGCCCCGGCCCGGGACTCGGAGAGCTCCGCGACACGTTGGCCGAGTTTCGCCGATGGCGACGGCTTCAACAGCGCGGCGGTCCACCGGGCCTGTACGTCCGCCAGGCTCTCGAACACCGGCAACGCGCGGGGCCGGGGGCCGAACACGGCCGCCGCACCGTCGACGAGCAGCGCCACCGGCCACAGCACCAGCACGACCGCGCTGAAGCCGAGGATGCTGAGGGTCGCGTACGGCAGCCAGAGCGCGTCCCGCCACGTGCCGGGATCGGTGAGCGCCAGGCGCACCCGGTCGCTCGGCGAGCCGTCCAGCGGCAGATACAGCTCCGGAACCGGCTTCCCCAGCCACCCGCCGGCCCGCACCCGTTCGTATCCGGCGAACCGGCGCAGTCCACGCACGATCTCCGGCCACGCCGGAGCGCCGACCAGGACCAGCGTGAAGAACACCCCGGCCGGGACCGCGAAGCAGCCCAGGAACGCGGCCATGGCCACCGGCAGCCCGAAGAACAGCTGGCAGGACGCCTGCCAGGACCGCCGGAGCTGGGACGAGAGGTACGCCATGAAGGCACCGTAGTTGGCGGCAGGGCCCCCGGTCAGTGGACTCAGCCACCCGGAAGCCGGGTGGTGCCGGCTGAACCCGTACACGGGTGAGCGCTCCATCGTGCCGACCCCGGCCGCGGCCCTACCGTCGCCACAGAGGCGCGGCAGGAGCACGACCCGGAAGGCGAACCAATGGCACTGCGCATGAGGAAACGGGCCCTCGGGCCCGCACAAGCGGAGGCGGCGGGCGCCGACGCGCTCACCCTCGAATCCGTCACCCGGCGCTACCGGCGCGGCGGGAGGGACTTCCACGCGCTGGACAACGTGAGCATGGAAGTGCCGCCGGGCCGTTTCCTGGCCGTCATGGGCCGCTCCGGCTCCGGCAAGACCACCTTCCTGCAATGCGCCGCCGGGCTCGACCAGCCCACCTCCGGCACGGTAAGGGTCGGCGGCACCGACCTGTCCGGGCTGTCCGAGGCGGCGCTCACCCGGCTGCGCAGGGACCGGATCGGCTTCGTCTTCCAGTCCCTCAACCTCGTACCGTCGCTCACTGTCGGAGAGAACACCGCCCTGCCGCTGCTGCTGCGCGGCATGAACCCCCAGGACCCCGCCGTGCGCGAGCGCGCCCACAGAATGCTGGCGGCCGTCGGACTCGGCGACCGCGCGGACGACTCCCCGCTCCGGCTCTCGGGCGGCCAGCAGCAGCGCGTCGCCATCGCCCGGGCCCTGGTCACCGACCCCGCCGTGGTCTTCGCCGACGAACCAACCGGGGCGCTCGACCCCGTCACCGCCCGCGAGGTGCTGCGGCTGCTGCGCGAGGCCGTGGACACGTCCGGCCACACCGTGGTGATGGTGACCCACGACCCGCAGGCCGCCGCCTGGACCGACGAGGCGATCTTCATCGATACCGGACGCATCGTCGCCCGCGAGGACCGCCCCGAGCCGGAGACCGTGGCCCGGCTGCTCGCCGGGCTCGGGGAGCGATGACCGTGCCCGTCGGCCCCCGGCCGCCCGCCGGCCGCACCGGCTCCCGGAAGCCGTACGGCGAGCCGGTCGGGCGCGGCCGGCGCACCGCCCGCTTCCTCGCCCGCCGCTCCATGCGGCTGCACCGCAAGGCATGGACCGCCGTCTTCGCCGCCCTCGTGCTCACCGCGCTGCTCCTCGGCAGCTTCGCCCTGGCCGCCCTGTCGGCGTTCGTGGGCCACGCCCACGTCGAGCGGTACGAGGCGACCACCGCCGTCGTCGCCGCCGACCAGACCACCCGCTACCGGGCCAAGCCCTGGGGCGACCCCATGACCACGGTCACCCAGTCCCTCACCGAACGCGTCCGCGTCCCCGCGGGTGTCGTGGACCGGCTCGCCGAGGTGCCCGGCGTACGCGCCGCCGTCCCGGACCGCAGCTTCCCGGTCGCCCTCGCCACCCCCGACGGCCGGGGCGTGCCCGGACCGGACAGCGACTCCGGCACCGCGCCCGTGTACGGCCACGGCTGGCCGACGGCGGCACTCGCCCCGTTCACCCTGCGCGCGGGCCAGGCGCCCGACAAGGCCCGCCAGGTGGCGGTCGACGGCGATCTCGCCGCACGCGCAGGCGTACGCCCCGGCGACCGGCTCCGGCTCCAGACGCTCGGCGCACCCGCCGAGTACATCGTCTCCGGCGTCGTCGCCCCGCAGGGCGACGCCGACGACACCGGACTCGCCCACCAGGGCGCCGTCTTCTTCACCGAGGGCGAGGCCGTCCGGCTGTCCGGCCACCCCGGCACCGTCGACGCCATCGGCGTGGTCGCCGACGACGGCGTGAGCGTGCACGAGCTCTACCCCGCCCTGCGCAAGGCCCTGGCCGGCGACCATCCCGCCCGTGACGCCGCCGCGGGCAGCCGGGACCCGCAGGACAGCTCCCTGCTGCGGGTCCTGACCGGCAACGGGCGCGGCCAGGCGGAGTTCCTGGACGCGGCGCCGAGCCGGACCGGCCTGCTCAGCCTGCTGGCCATGCTGTGCGCGACCGTCCTCATGATCGCCGTGCTCGTGGTGGCCGGCACGGTCACCCAGGCGGTCCACCAGCGGGCCCGGGAGCTCGCGCTGCTGCGCGCGGTCGGAGCGACCCCCTGGCAGCTGCGGGCGACGGTCGGCCGGGAGGTGACCGGCATCGCCACCACGGCGGCCGCGGTCGGCGCGGTGGGCGCCGTCCCGGTCTTCCTGACGCTGCTGCGGATGCTGCGCGACCGCGGCGCCGTCCCCGTCGGACTCGACCTCCCGGCCCTGCCCTGGATGTTCGCGACCCCGGCCCTGACGGCCCTCCTGACCCTGGCCGTGGCCCGGGCCGCGGCCGCCCTGGCCTGCGGCCGCATCGCCAGAATCCGCCCCGCCCAGGCGCTCGGCGAGGCCCAGAGCGAACCGGGCCGGCCCGGCCGGGGCCGCACCGCGACCGGCCTCGTCGTGCTCTTCGCGGGCCTCAGCTCCGCGGGCACCGCGGCATTGCAGTCGGGAGAACTCGCGGCCATGGCGGCGGGCAGCGCAGCCCTCGCCCTGGTGATCGCCTGCGCGCTCCTCGGCCCCTGGATCGCCCGGGGCGCCCTGCGCCTGCTCGCACCGCCCGCACGGAGACTCGGCGGCACCGGGGGCTACCTCGCCGCCGCGTCCACCACCGCGAACTCGCGCCAACTGGGGGCGGCCATCACCCCGGTCGCCCTGGTCGTCGCCTTCGTGGGCGTCCAGCTCGCGGCGGGCGCCACCATGGACCACGAGGGCAGCGCCCAGGCGCGGCAGGCGATGCGCGCGAACCTCGTCGTGACCACCGAGGACGCCGGACTGCCCGCCGGGGCCGCCCGCCGCGTAGCCGCCGTACCGGGCGTCGAGGCCGCCACGGGCGCACTCCACAGCACGGTCGTCCTCGCCGGGAAGGAGGCCGGCGACCCCGTCCTCGAACGGCTCCCGGTGGTGGGCGTCACGCCCGGCGCCCTGCCCGCCACGCTCGACCCCGACGTCACCTCCGGCTCCCTGCGGGACCTGCGCGAGGGAACCGTCGCGCTCGGCGCAGCCCGGGCCGATGCGCTGGACGCCGGGGTCGGCTCCACGGTGCGGCTGCGCTACGGCGACGGCGTCACCGCCTCCCTGCGGGTGGTCGCGGTCTACCAACGGGGCCTAGCACTCGGCGACTTCCTGTTCGCCCGCGAGGCACTGGCGCGGCACGTGACCGCGCCGCTGGACACCCGCATCCTCGCCCGGGTCGTCCCGGACACCGACCAGGAGGACGTGCGGGAGGCGGTGGACAAGGCGATCTCCGGTGCCGTGCTCGGCGCACGGGTGACCGCGCACCCGAGCCCGGAGCACCTCCAGTCCGAGGACCGGGGTGTGAGCCAGGTGCTCACCGCCGTTGCCGTCGCCGTCGTCGGCGGGTTCACCGTCATCGCCGTCCTCAGCACCCTGGTGCTGATCGTCATCGGACGCCGGCAGGAACTGGTCCTGCTCCGACTGGTGGGCGCGGGGCGCGGCCAGGTCCGGCGCATGCTGCGGGTCGAGGCGGCGATCGTGACCGTCACCGGACTGGTGGTCGGCTCGCTGGCCGCCCTGATCCCCCTCACCGCGTTCAGCCTGTCCGTCACCGGATCGCTGCCCTATCTGCCGCCGGTCCAGGTGGGGGCCATCGTCCTGGTCGTCGTCGTGACCGTGGCCGCGGGCACCCTCCTGCCGGCCCGCCCGGCGCTGCGCCGCCGGCGCCCGGCTGCCCTGCACCGTTCCTGACGAGCCGTCGGGCAGAACAGGACCGACGACGACGCCCCGGACCCGGCCCTGGTACGAGGGCCGAGAACCGTGCGAGGTCAAGCTGACGGACCTGTTCACCGGCGTGGAGCCCGAAGCGGCGAGCGGGACCGCCGGCTCCATGCTGCTACTGCCCGGCGCGGCCGCCGTAACCACGTATCGCAGGTCGGTGATCGTGACGTACTGTCACGATGCTGCCAGATCAACGTTCTTACCCGAATGCTGGCGGGAACGTTACTCGACGACCCATGGAGTCTCTGTGGCTGGAATCCCCGCCCGGTACCGCACACGTATAGCCGCTCGTGCCGCGGTCCCGGCGCTCGCCGCTGTCCTTGCCGCAGGCACTTCCGCGGTCGCGGCCGATATCCCGAAGCCGTCCGACCGGGCACGGACGCACCCGTCCGCGGCAGCAGCGGCGACCACAGTACCGACCCCCCAGTTCAACCTGTGCGGCATCGACCCCAACCTGTTCCGCGTGTGCTGGTCACCGTCGTACGAGGGTGACGGACTTGTTTCCGACGGCAGTGAGGAACGTGGCTGGAGCGGAATCCGCGCAGTGGCCAAGGTGGATCACACGGGTGATGGCCGGGCCGACGGGATCTACACCTTCGGGACGTCCGGCAGCGTCAACTACCGCCCGCCGAGCGAGATGTGGGGCGATGACGTCGGCTACGGCTGGGACATCTACAACATGACGTTCTCGCCGGGCAACCTCGGCGGGGACGTGCCCAGTGACATCCTCGCCCGTGACGCGAAGGGCGACCTCTACCTCTACCTGGGGTACACGAGCGGGAAGCTGGCCAAGCGCGCCAAGGTGGGCTACGGCTTCGACATCTACACCGCCTTCGCCGGCAACGGCGACCTGGACGGTGACGGCAGGAACGACTTCGTCGCCCGCGACAAGTCCGGCGTCCTGTGGCTCTACAAGGGCACCGGCGACGCCGCCGCCCCGTACGCCAAGCGCACCAAGATCGGCAGCGGCTGGAACCAGTACAACTGGCTCATCTCCACCGGCGACGTCAACAAGGACGGCCGAACCGACCTCTTCGCCCGCGACTCAGCGGGTGTGCTGTGGCAGTACGCAGGAACCGGCAATGCCGCGGCACCGTACAAGCCCAAGGCGAAGGTCATCGGCGGGCCCAAGAACGACAGCAGAGGCTGGAACATGTACTCCTTCCTCTACTGAGCGCCCTGCTGGCCCCGGCACCTGAAGAGCGTGCCGCATCCCCGTTGTTGGGGGTGCGGCACGCTCTCCTTCTGTTCCGGAGGCGCCTCCGTGCCCTTGGCCAAGACTTCTCCGGCACCGGCAGCCGCCCCTCGGTCGCACCAGCTGTGCTGGCAGACTGGGCGGGTGAGCAGCAACGACATCAGCGCCGGGGCGGGCGCCCCCAAGGCGGATGGACGGGTCGAGCGCGGCAATCGCACCCGGCGCCTCGTGCTGCGCCGGACCGTTGACATCGCCTCCGTCGAGGGGCTCGAAGCCCTGTCGGTGGGACGGCTTGCGACCGAGCTCGGGCTGAGCAAGAGCGGGGTGTTCGCGCTGTTCGGTTCCAAGGAGGAGCTACAACTGGCTACGGTCCGGGCCGCTTCGAGGATCTTCGCCGACGAGGTGCTGGAGCCGGTGGACGGCATTCCCTCCGGAGTGGCCCGCCTTGCGCACCTCTGCGGGAGCTGGCTCGACTACTCGCAGCGCCGGGTGTTTCCCGGAGGCTGCTTCTTCTCCGCAGTGATGGCCGAGTTCGACGCCCGACAGGGCCCGGTCCACGACGCGCTCGTGCAGTCGCTGGCCACGTGGATGGCGTACGTGGAGGGCTGCGCGGTCGACGCGCGGGCAGGCGGTGAACTCCGCGGCGACAGCGACATGGCGCAGCTGGCCTTCGAGTTGGTGGCGCTCATGGAGACGGCCAACGCGCACTCGCTCCTGACCGCGGAGACCCTGCCGTACGACCGGGCGCGGACAGGCATCATCTCCAGGCTGCTGGCGACGGCAACGGATCCTTCACTGGTGCCCCAAACGATCTGAAATTGTGCTGCTATTGGCCCCGATCGAGCACGACAAAGTATTAGCACGACCGATCGTTTAGTTTTATGCTCGGCGTCATGACCACTCGACCTGTGACCTACCGGCTGCTGCGCACCCGCTGGCGTTCCGGCCCCGTACCGCTGGCCCTGTGCCCCGTCGTCGTGAGCGTCACCGACTTCACCGCGACGAGTCATCCGCAGGCGGGCGCGATCGCTCTCTCGGGCCTGCGTCTTCGCCGCACCTGGCCGAAGACGCCGGGCGCGCTCGGCATGTGGCTGTGGGCCGAGGTGGCGGGCCGGCGCTCAGGCTCGGTCAGCGTGTGGCGCGACGAGGCCGCGCTCAGTGCGTTCGTCGGCCGCTCCGACCACATGGCGGTCGTTCGGGCTCACCGGGGCCGCGGCACGATGAGGGCCGCCGCCTGGGAGGCCGAGGATTTTGACCCGGACGCCGTGTGGGGCCGGGCCCGCACCATGCTCACCGGCAAGACTCCCTGGCCGCAGGGCCTCGTCCGCCTGGAGGACGCGTGACGAACTTCGTGGAGCTGGACCGCATCGCCGCGCTGGAGACGTTACGTCTCGTGCGTTGCGCGGCCGACGCCGCTGCCGGCGACGGTACAGAGACCTGGGACCGGCAGACTCCCTGCTCCGGCTGGTCCCTGCTTGATCTCCTCGCGCACATGACGGCGCAGAACCACGGCTTCGCTGCGGCCGCACGGGGCGAGGGCGGGCTGCCTGCACACTGGCGGGTCGCGGACATCACCGCCGATCCGGCACGCGCCTACGGGGAGTCCGTGGCCGCGCTCATCGTGCCGTTCGCCGAAGCGGGCGGAGGCGAGTCGGAGTTCGTGCTGCCCGAACTGGGCCGCGCGGTTCCCGGCCGGCTGGCCGTCTCATTCCACTTCCTCGACCTCGTAGTGCACGCCTGGGACCTCGCCCGCACCCTCGCACTGGAGGTGCAACTTCCGGGAGACATCTGGGCGGCGGCCCTGCAAGTGGCGCGTCGCGTACCGACCGACGAGCAGACACGAGGGCCCGACGCCTTCTTCGCCCCGGCCCTGCCACCGTCCGCGCCGGTGACGCCCCTGTCGGAGACCTTGACCCTGCTCGGGCGGAACCCTCACTGGTCCCGTGGACTGCAGGGCGACCACTGCCCTCCCTCCGGTGGAGGGGCATGAGTCCAGTTATAATCTGCACTTCAAAATGAAGCACACTGAGGAGTTGCACGCCATTGCCCCCGGCGCCTCCCTGTAGTCAGCTGCCCGCGAAGCGGGTCTCTTGGCCCGGGAGCGAAGCGGACGGGCCGGGGTGGAGCGGACGGGCCAGGGTGGAGCGAAGCGGAACCCCCTGATGGACAGCCATGAAGTGGCTGCCCATCAGGGGCATTGCGAAGCGAGGCCCGTTCACTGCGTTCACGGAGCGAAGCGGAGGGAACGCCCGCGCTTTGCGCGGGCCGGGGAGCGAAGCGAGCCGGTTCACAGCCCTCTGGAGCGAAGCGGA